>JAZSOV010000007.1:0-6320 GCA_045537095.1 Alistipes sp. | reverse complement strand
CAAAGCCGATTTAGAGAAGGCGGAAGAGCAGACAGGCAACAGCGTGGTACTCTCCTTCGAGAATGAAAAACCTTGGTACGACTCGTGGCTTATGGGGTTGTTGCCTTGGGTTGTGATGATTGGTATCTGGGTGCTGATTATGCGTAGTATGTCGCGTGGCGGTGGTCCGCAGGGCGGTATTATGAATGTCGGCAAGGCCCGTGCGCAGGAGTTCGACAAGGAAGACCCCAACAAGCGCGTGACATTCAAAGATGTTGCAGGCTTGGAGGAGGCAAAGGTCGAGATTATGGAGATTGTCGATTTTCTGAAAAATGCCCCTAAATATCGCGAACTCGGTGCGAAGATTCCGAAGGGTGCGCTCTTGGTAGGCTCTCCGGGAACGGGTAAGACCTTGCTGGCAAAGGCTGTGGCAGGTGAGGCAAATGTTCCATTCCTATCGATTTCGGGTTCGGACTTTGTGGAGATGTTTGTTGGTGTTGGAGCTTCGCGTGTCCGCGACTTGTTCGATCAGGCCAAGCAGAAGGCCCCATGCATCGTCTTTATAGACGAGATTGACGCTATCGGCCGTGCGCGTGGTCGCAATGCAGGCTTTTCTGGCAATGATGAGCGCGAGAATACACTCAACCAGTTGCTTACCGAGATGGATGGTTTCCAGACCAATGCCGGCGTGATTATCTTGGCAGCAACAAATCGTGCCGATATTTTGGATAAGGCATTGATGCGTGCAGGTCGTTTCGACCGTCAGATTGAAGTTGGATTGCCTGAGTTGCACGAGCGCAAAGAGATTTTCGATGTTCATCTTCGCAAGTTGAAGTTGGATAAGGATTTGGATAGAGATTTCTTGGCAAAGCAGACTCCCGGATTTTCGGGTGCGGATATTGCAAATGTTTGCAACGAGGCGGCTTTGATTGCTGCACGCCACAATAAGGAGGCAGTGGGTAAGGAGGATTTCTTGGCTGCGGTAGATAGAATTATCGGTGGCTTGGAGCGTAAAAATAAGGTTATCTCTCCGCAGGAGAAGAAGACCATCGCCTATCATGAGGCGGGACACGCTACGGTGTCGTGGTTGCTCGAACACGCCAATCCGCTTGTTAAGGTTACGATAATTCCGCGCGGTAAAGCGTTGGGTGCAGCATGGTACCTGCCTGAGGAGCGACAGATTACAACACGCGAGCAGATGATGGAGGAGATCGCTTCGTTGTTGGCAGGCCGTATTGCCGAGGAGAAGTTCTTCGGACACCTCTCTACGGGTGCATTAAATGACTTGGAGCGAGTTACGAAGATGTGCTACGCTATGGTGGCATACTACGGAATGAGCGATGAGGTGGGCTCGATGAGCTACTACGACTCGACAGGTCAGAGCGATATGGCATTTACAAAACCTTATTCGGAGCGCACTGCACAGCAGATTGACGATGAGGTGCGTGCCCTGATTGCGAAGGCACGAGCAATGGCCGAGAAGGTTATTGACGAGCATCGTGACGGCTTGGTGGAGTTGGCAGAGTTGCTCTTGGAGCGCGAGGTTGTGTTTACCGAAGATGTAGAGCGCATCTTCGGCAAGCGCAAAGGCGCAGCCGAAGAAATTGATAATTGATAATTGACGAATTGACAATTAAAGGTGCTTCGCAGAATATATTGACTTTGTTGTGCTTTGAACGATAAATAGGGCAATATGAAGGCAAAGGAGAATGTGATACAAGAAAAAAGTATGCAGTTTGCTGTGCGTATTGTAAAACTTTGCAGATATATTCGAAATGAGAAGCACGAATACGATTTAGCATCTCAACTACAACGCAGTGGTACAAGTATTGGGGCAAATATCAGTGAGAGCAAAAATGCCCAGAGTCGTAACGATTTTATAAATAAGTTAAATATAGCTCTGAAAGAGAGTGATGAAACAGAATATTGGCTTACATTGCTGTATAGAGCAGAGATTATTGATAAGCGTAGTTTTGACTCGATACACAGCGATTGCGCAGAATTGATAAAATTATTAACCTGTATAATCAGGACATCGAAAGATGTCTATTAAATAAAAATACCTATAATTGTCAATTGTCAATTCGTCAATTGTCAATTGGTTAAAACTAACCTAAACTATGAGTGAGAAATTTAAGAATTTATTGGTGCGAACTGTGAGTGGCGTGGTATTGCTACTAATTGTAGTGGGGGCGTTGCTCTGGTCGAAGTGGAGTGCAGGAGCCTTGTTTGCGTTGATTATGCTTGGCGGACTCATGGAGTTCTATGGCTTGTGTCGCAAGGCAAATGCTGAGCCTATGTACAGCGTAGGCATCGCAACATCATTGGCGATATTCGGTTTGGCATTTGCGGTGTTTTTGCAGTGGGGAACACCAGCTACCGATTTGACAGGACGCATCGTGCTGGGAGCGTTACTCTACGCAATGTTGATTGTACCTACAACCTTCGTGTGCGAATTGTGGCGCAAGAGCCCTACACCGATTGCAAATATCGCAACAACATTTATGGGTGTCATCTATGTCGCATTGCCGATGGCAATGTTATTATTTGTTCCGCAGATGCTCATAGGCAAGTGGTCAGGATGGGTAATGTTGGCTTTTATCGGCATTATTTGGATAAACGACATCTTCGCCTACTTAGTTGGTATAACCCTCGGAAAACATCGTTTGTGTGAGCGCATATCGCCCAAGAAGTCATGGGAAGGTTTCTTCGGTGGTTTGATGGGAGCCGTAGGTGCTGCCGTGCTGTTCGGTTATCTCTTCGGGGGAAATCTGCTGTTGTGGGGAGGCTTAGGCCTTGTAACAGCATTGTCAGGTGTGGCAGGCGACCTTATCGAATCGTTGATGAAGCGTGAAGTTGATGTAAAGGATTCGGGTTCGATGATGCCGGGACACGGAGGTTTCCTCGACCGCTTCGATGCGTTGTACTTGGCGGTGCCTTTCGCGCTCTTCTACCTTATTGTAACATCCTTTTCGTAAACCATATAAAAACAATCTCACAATGAAGATTAGCAAAGAGGGTTTCAAGATTATAACCGTATCGGGTGTCGTTTTGCTGGCGGTATGGCTGCTTCTATTCTATATGTTGAAGGCAAATGATTCGCTGTGGCTCATCATTACGCTTTCGGCGCTATTGTTAGTATTTTGGTTCTTCATAATCTCATTCTTCCGCGATCCGCGCCGTGTGCGAATACACGACAACGACTTGGTTTTCTCGCCTTGCGATGGTCGCGTGGTTGTTACCGAGATCGTAAAGGACAACGAGTACTTCGATGGCGAGGAGAAGATGCAGGTGTCGATATTTATGTCGGTAACCAATGTGCATATAAATTGGTTGCCTGTCGGAGGTATCGTAAAGTATTTCAAGTATCACCCCGGCCGTTTCCTTGTGGCATGGCATCCGAAATCTTCGACCGACAACGAGCGTACGACTACAGTAATCAAGACCAAAGAGGGCGTGGAGGTGTTATTCCGCCAAATCGCAGGTGCTGTGGCACGAAGAATTGTGTCGTATGTAAAAGTTGGCGAGCAAGTGGAGCAGAATAGCGTATTCGGCTTTATCAAGTTTGGCTCACGCATTGATATATTATTGCCAAAAGATGCCAAGTTGCTTGTAGAGATTGGAGATAAGGTAGTAGGAACTCAAACCCCTATCGCCCGCATCGGTGGCGTAGAGGAGGAGTCGCTCGAAACTCCGGAAGAAGATGCGTTGGAGCAGTAAGGAGTTTTTTGAAATTGACGAATTGACAATTGACGAATTAAAGGTATTTTTTATTTAGGCCTGCAGCGCTTCCCTTAATACCTTAAACTCCCTAAAAAGATCTGCGCCTTGACAAGGCTCGGAGTTCGGAAAACAGAAAAAAGAAAACTTGAATGGGAAATAGTGTAAATAACAATCTGACCTTGCAGACCTTTCTACGATGGGTGATGGGCTTGTCAATTGCCGTTGCGGTGGGTGCTGTATTGTGGTATTTCCGCGAGGTGGTGGTATACATATTGGTATCCGCTATCCTTGCTATTATTGGCAGACCATTAGTACGCCTGCTGTGCAAGGTTAAAATCAAGCGATTCTCTTTACCGCGTTGGTTAGCCGCAGGCATAACTCTCGCTCTGCTGTGGCTGGTTATCGGCGGATTACTCTCATTGATTGTACCACTGATAGCAGGTAAAGTCTACGAGTTGTCATCTCTCGATTTGCGCTCGGCATTAGAAGGTATTGACAAGCCGTTGGAGAGATTGCAGAACTACATTTCGACTATTTTCGTACTGCCCGAAACTCACTTTTCCATCTCGGATATTATCGTTTCGACACTGCGCCGTTTCTTGAACTACGACACCGTAAACTCGGTGGTTTCGTCAATCATAAATACAGGTATGTCGGCCGTGATAGTGGTATTCTCCGTGTCGTTCATCACCTTCTTCTTTCTCAAAGAGGATGGACTCTTCTCCTCGATGGTCTCCGCGGTCTTTCCCGACAAGTATGTGGAAAATGTGCATCGCGCCATCGAGAAGGTGTCGTTGCTGCTCTCACGCTACTTCACCGGACTGCTCACCGAGAGTCTTATCATATCGAGTATTATAGCTGTGGTATTGTTACTCTTCGGAATGGAGGTCGAGGATGCTTGTTTTATTGCGGTTATAATGGGAATGTTGAATGTAATACCATACGCCGGCCCTGCATTTGGCGTATTGGTGTCGATGTTTATAGGTATCGTATCCCCTATCGAGGGTTGCACCATAGCTTATACTCTTGCCGTGATACTCAGCACAATATGCATAGTTAAGGGCGTTGACGACTTCGTATTGCAGCCAACAATCTATTCCTCGAAAGTTTCGGCTCATCCACTCGAAATATTTATCGTTATCCTGATGGCCGGTTCAGTCGGCGGCATCGTTGGTTTGCTCGTTGCCGTGCCGTCATATACCGTATTGCGCGTATTTGCCAAGGAGTTCTTCTCGGAGGTGTCGTTGGTACGCAAACTAACCAAAGAAATTTAGTGCGATGTTGGTTATTGAGGGTATAGTCATAGGAGGTAACAGATTGGGGCGAAAGTTGGGCTTTCCAACCGCCAATATCGCTATTGACAATGCGCTCGATATCGAAAATGGTGTCTATTGCTCGAAGGTATTTGTTGAGGGTAAGGAGTACTCGGCAATGACAAATGTGGGCATACGCCCCTCGGTCGATGGCACAAAACGACTGCTCGAAACGCACCTCTTCGGATTTCAGGGGTTGCTCTATGGATTGAAATTACGAGTTGAATTGTACGAAAAAATCCGTAACGAAAAGAAATTCTCTTCGGTCGAGGAGTTGCGTCAGCAGATAGCCTCAGATGCCGAAAAAATAAAGAATGATATAAAATAATTGTCAATTATCAATTGTCAATTTTAAAATATGAAGAGTATTTTAATTGTTGCTCCTACCGAGCGAGAAAACAGAAATATCCGTCTTGCCATTGAGCGCAAAGGCGACACCCTTAAAAACAACTACACCGTAGCATTTAGTGGTATCGGCAAGGCAGCTGCGGCTGCAACTATCACCCGTTACATCTTGCAGGCAAAGCAACCTTACGATATGGTAGTTGTAATTGGCTATGCCGCAGGAACTCTCGGATTTAAGCAGGGCGAGGTGGTTGTGCCAAGCCGCGTGCAGTATCACGATGCCGATATTCCCGAAGGATTTATTCCGGAGGTTAGCGACCCACGCAATCTGCTTGGCACAGACAATGTTACGGTATTTACAGGTGATTCATTCGTAAATGCGAAGTCGGTCGCAGAGATTAAGGCTCGATTTGGCGTTGAAAAGGCAATTTTCGATATGGAGATAGGCGCTATCGCTATTGCTTGCGAGATGTGCGACAATATGCCACTCTTGGCGGTGAAGGTTATCTCCGATATTCCCGAAGATGGACATACGGAGTTGTCGTATGACGAGTTTGCCAATACCTGGACTGACTTCTCTCCTATTCTCAACAAGGTTGAGGAGCTGGCATAGAACTTATTGGTGCAAAAAAATAACCACATAATAAAGAGCGCGTCTAACCTTGTGTTAAACGCGCTCGTTTAGTTAGAAGTTATATAACTATTGACTATTTAACCTCCCAGATACCACCCTTGCCGAAGAGGCGCTCGGTGAGTTCTGCCATGTAGCCACAACGATATACAATATCGATATTTGCAAAGCGGCTACGCATATACGGGATATATGAGAAGGTCTTCTTGAATCGCTCACGGGTTACGCCGATATGCTCAGGCTCGTATGGAGCACCTACCAAACGGAGATTGTTACGAACCTCCTCGAATGGGATAATCTGAGCCTTAATCTGCTCTTTGAGTGTTGGC
>JAZSOV010000054.1:0-7412 GCA_045537095.1 Alistipes sp. | reverse complement strand
CTTTATGCACCCTGCATACTTTGCGCTTGATGATATTACCGTTGTAAAGGAGTAATCCCCCTGAAAAGGATTTAGTTTAAGGTAGAGGTTAAACCTCGAAGCGACTGCAAATTGCCATTTTGCGGTCGCTTTTTGCTGTTTATCACAAAATGATTATATTTGCATTTCGAAAACAAATTAACACACAATTATTATGAAAAAGGTCTATTTGTTGATGCTATCTATTACCATAGCTATGATGGTAGCAGGCTGCGAGGAGCAACAATCAAAACAAGATTTAACATTTGTACAACTAATGGAACAATCTAGACCAGAGCAGGTAGAAGCATGGTATAACGGAGCTTCGTGTCTTAGCGATGAGTACACCACAGCCCATGCTGCCGAGTTACGCCAACAGAAAAAATTACTTGTGTTCGACCTTGATGGAACATTGTCGAACCATAAGTGTCCGCTACCAGAGGCAAACCGCAAGTTACTCGATGAGCTTGGCAAGCGATACCATATTGTGATGTGTGGCGCAGGTAATGCCCCTCGTATCTTCAAGCAGATGGAGCAGTACCCAATTGAGATTGTGGGTAACTACGGAATGCAACACACTAAGGTTGTAGATGGTGAGTTGGTATTTACTAAGGAGGTTGTATGTGAGGTGGATAAAGATTTCTTCAATGAGAAGACAGCCTACCTTCGCGAGAAATATGGCTACACCGAGTTTTATGGAGAGTCTATTGAGTTCCACAAGTCGGGCATGGTAACAATCGGATTGCTCGGTACAGAGGCTCCAAAGGATTTGAAGATCGCCTTTGACCCTGACCGTTCAAAGCGCCGTATAATGTACCCAGAGGTTGTGGAAATTTTCAAGGACTATACCGTATATATCGGTGGTTCTTCATCGTTTGATATTGTTGGTAAGCAGTACAACAAGTACGATGCAACAATGGAGTATGCCCGTATGCATGGCTATACCAAGGAGCAGATATTGTTCTTGGGTGACGATATGGGCGATGGTGGTGGCGATAGCCATATTCGTCTCGGAGGTATAGATTATCTCCACATTCTTGATTACACGAAGATTCCGGAGCGTATGGCATTCCTTTTGGAATAGAACATTCACTTTGTATAAAATAAGATAAAAGACGAAAAATCGTTTTGGTTTTTCGTCTTTTTTTGTGGTGTGATTCTCCGTTTATTACAAGAAAAATACGATGCCGATAAAGTGGCAGATGACGGCCAAATTTATCAACAGGTGCCATACAAGGTGGTGATAGCGAAATCCCTTCTTGGCGTAAAACCACGCGCCTATGGTGTAGAATATTCCGCCTGCGCCAATCAAAGCGAGGAGTGGGGTAGTGGCTCTATTCCAAAAGAGGGGGAAGAAGATTACAATCATCCAGCCCATAATCAGGTATATGGTAAGACTGACCGATGGAATGGAATTCTTTGATAGCGACTTATAGAATATACCAAACAGCACCATAAGCCACTGTATGACAACAATTAGCACGCCTTGCCAACCACCTATCACAGAGAGGGCAATCGGCGTATAGGAGCCGGCTATGGCGAAGTATATCATTATGTGATCAAGGATATGAAACACCGACTTGTGTTTCGACTCCGGTTGCATTGCATGGTAGAGAGTCGAGCAAAGGAACATCAGTAAGATACTGATAACAAATATTGAGACACCTGTTGCATCGAGTGCGCCTTGTGAGCCGCCGTGAATATATGCCCAAACAGCAGAAAAAGGTAGTACTAACAGCATCAAAACGGTCATCACTCCGTGCGACACAGCATTTGCAACCTCTTCGCCAAATGTGGGGATATAGAGTAGTTTAGATATTTTCTCCTTCATCTTTTTCTATTTTTTGCAGTGGCAAATGTAGTAAAACTATCAAAATATCCAAGGCTTTGTTTGGGTGTTTTATCAAAACAAAAAGGACATATCCACAAGTTTATTGGATATGCCCTATTGTTTTTTGGCCGATAGCTCTACTTCTTTGGCAAGTAGACCTCCTCGCGAGGGAGTTTCTTCGAGAGGTTGGCTGTACCCAAAGCAATAATTGCCAATACCGGTGCCGACTGCTCCTCGTACTCGACAATAACCTTATTGTAGTTGTCTCGCTCGGTATGCCATATCTCTCGGTAGTCGAAGCCGTAACCCTTGACATCCTTCATTATCATTCGTCCGGCAGGGATACCAAGCCATCTGAATGTAAAGTGATCGGCTGTTCGAGGTGCATCGGGGCGAGCAAAAGGTTTTAACTCGCTAACCTCAAAGCCATACTCGGGATAGAGTTGGCGAATTGGCTCAGCAATCTTGTCGTACTCCTTAACCAACGACTTAGGGGCTTTGAAACCAACATAGGGCAGTGGGCCACTGTCGCGGTTAAACATCATCGAGATACCATCCAGCTTCTCCTTGTTCTGCTCCACCCATGCTTTCGATCCACGCAAGCCAAACTCCTCAGCACCAAAGAGAATAAAGAGGATTGTGCGCTCAGGCTTGGCTCCCGAAGCAGTAAGCATACGGGCTGCTTCCATAACAGCAGCTACGCCATTTCCGCAATCTACGCCTCCCGAAGCGATATCATAAGCGTCAAGGTGAGCACCGAGGATAACATACTCATTTGGATATTTGCTACCTTTAATCGAGGCAACTACATTATGATAAGGGATTGGTCCCGGGCGGAAGTAGTTGCGAATATCGAATTCCAAACGCACATCTCTTCTCTCCTCGGCAAGCTTGTATACACGAGCAAACTGCTCCTCGTTGAGTAGGATATCCGGCACAGTTGGAAGCTGCTCGAAGGTGTAGTTCTCGCGTACTATTACGCGATCGTAGCGAGCATTAAGAGGTACGGTTGCAGGGCGTACAAAGCCAAGCACTCCCGCCTCAATCAACTCCTTGTAGAAGAGAGCAGGAACCTCCTTGTTGAATTTGCTGCGGTCAAGGTAGCGGCCTTGACTCTCGGCAATCTTATTGTTGCTATTGATAATCTCGGCGCGTTGCTTCATTGACTCTTCGTTATAGTTGATGGCAATGCCCTTCAACGAGAGGTTTTCAACCAACACCCAAGCTCCTTTGTAGGTGTGTTTGTTGCGGTCGAACTCTATTTGCGAGAGAGGATCTAACACCACATGGCCACTCTGCGGACCCTTTGTTCCCGATGTGAAAGATGGGGTAGCGAAGTGTAGTACCATATTCTCCTCGCCAGTCATTCTGCCCCACCAGCCACCACGGGTGAAGCCTACATTCATATCGCCAATCTTTTCGAGCGAAACCTCGCAACCCCACTCCTCGAAACACTTCTTTGCCCACTTCTCGGCTGTCTCGCAAGCTGGCGAGCCGGCCAAACGACCACCAAAGCGATTACACAAAATGTCAAGGTGTTGCATTGTGCGATTGTCCTCTTTTGCCATCTTCATAATTTGTTTTACGGCAGAAGATTGAGCCACAGCTGTTGTAGGTAGCAAAAACAGCAGGCTGATAATTAAGAATTTCATATTTTCGTCAGTTTTTAAATGGTTTTTAAATTTGAGACGCAAAGTTACAATTTTTTTGACTTGTGTAACCCCCCAAACGCAAAAAATAATCTTTACAAGCCACTTTATGGCTATGCAAAATCATTGCATACCATAAATTTTACTCCCAAAACCTCTTTCTTCGATATAGATTCGATATCGAGTCGGCATATTTTTTAATCTCCTCGCGCAACCCCTTCGGCTCCAAGACCTCCACCCAATCGCCCTTAGAGAGGAGCTTGCCTGTAAGTTCCGGCGTGAGGTTGAGGTGGTACTCGAAGTCGCTATATTCATCGCCATTTGTGGCAATTTCGTGCTGCGATGGGTGCAACGGCACAGTGCGCATATACTCGGACGCAACGCCGAATGTTCGTAGCACAACTCGTTGCGGTTTCAGCGCCTCATTGACAAATATTCCGACCGTGTGCGAGTAGTAGTCGTGCGCATCGAAATCCTCCGGCAGCGAGAACACCTCCTCGGTAATCTCCATGCGGAGAATACGGTCGAGAGCGATATTTCGAATCTTGCCACTCTCCTTGAAGCGACCTACCACATACCAACGCTGATTGTAAACACGCATCGCATAAGGTTGCATATAGAGTTCAAACTTTTCGCCCTTAAATGGCTTGTAATCAACAAGTAACACTCGGTTTTGCTGCATTGCATCTACTACCACTTGTGCATACTCCGCACCACTTGGAATCTCCTCGAAGAGGATGCGGTCCTTCATGTTGCGCCCTGCCTCGATGGTGTTTGCGATGGCAAACGAGTTGAAGAGCCACTGCTGCGCGGCATTATTTTTCAGCTCCTCGGGCGAAGCTATAGAGTATTTGTAGGTGTTCGAGTCGCAGACAATCTCCACTCCGAAGAGTTCGGCAATAGCCTCGCGGTGCTGATGAAATGTTCGCAATGCCAACGGCTTGCCATCGGTCAAGCAGCTCCTGTCCCACAGGTCGCATATCTCCTTAAAGGTTAAACTTTTGCGCTGCATTAAAGTATTGAGCAGCCACACATAACGGTTAATCGCCTTGCTTGCCATAGTTTATTGTTTGTTTGGTTATTGTTTCATCGCCTCCGATTTTCCCATTTGGGAACAAATCATTTTTTACCCCTCTTTTTTTGGGGCAACAAAACTTTTTGCAAATATAATAAAACCTGTGCAACAATTTCGCATACCCTCAAACTATTTTTGCAGCAGAAACGAAAAAAGAGAAAATATGAAAAGAGATTTAACTAACTCAAAAGCAGAAATGCTCCCCTTCGTGCATCTGCACACCCACACCGAGTATTCGCTATTAGATGGTATTGCGAAGATCTCGGAGCTTGTCGATAAGGCCATGGCAGACGGAATGCCGGGAATCGCCATCACCGACCACGCCAATATGTATGGCATTGCGGAGTTTGTGGAGTATGTTGAGCGTAAAAATCGAGAACTTGGTACCTCGTTTAAGCCGATTATCGGTTGTGAGGTTTATGTTGCACGGCGAGGAATGGAGCAAAAAGGCGACAGAGAGGACTTTGCCGGCTACCACCTCGTGCTCCTCGCCAAAAACCTTATGGGCTACAAAAACCTTGTAAAAATCGTTTCGAGGGCGTGGTTGGAGGGGTATTATGGTCGCCCTCGCACCGACCATGCCGACTTGGAGCGTTACCACGAAGGGCTTATCTGCTGTTCAGCTTGTATTGGTGGCGAGGTGGCGCAACACATTCTCCATAACGATTTAGCCTCTGCCGAGCACACCGCAAGGTGGTATAAAAGCGTTTTTGGCGAGGACTACTACTTCGAGTTGCACCGCCACAAGCCAACTGTTGAGCGAGCAAATCACAATACCCACAAATTGGAGCAAAAAGTTAATAATCAGCTTATTGCCCTTTCGGAAAAACTCGGCATAAAGTTGATTTGCGCCAACGATATTCACTTTGTGAATGAGGAGGATGCCGAGGCGCAAGACACCCTGCTCTGCATCAACAGTAACAAGCGTTACGATGACGACTCTCGCCTAATTTTTTCAAAGCAGGAGTGGCTCAAAACCACCGCCGAGATGAACGAGTTGTTCAGCGATATTCCCGAAGCGTTGGAGAATACAATAGAGATTTTCAACAAGGTTGAACACTACTCTATCGACCACGCACCGCGATTGCCAAAGCCCCTTTTGCCCGAAGGGGTAGATGAGGTTGAGCGCCTTGCTCAACTCGCCTTCGAGGGGGCATACGAGCGTTTTGGAAAACCTCTGCCGGCAGAGGTCAAAGAGAGATTGAAAGCGGAGTTGAAAATCATCAACCGCAATGGCTACCCTGCCTATTTTTTGATGTGGCACGAGATAATCGCTGCTGCCCACGAATTGGGTGCGCAAGTGGGTCCTGGCAGGGGCTCGGCTGCGTGTTCGTTGGTGCTGTATTGCCTTGGAATAACTCAGGTTAATCCTTTGCAATTCGACTTGGCATTTAACGACTTTTTCAACATCGAACAATCTCTGCCACGCATAGAGGTAGAGTTTGACAAATTAGGGCGAGAAAGGGTGCTTAAATGGATAGTAGAGCGATACGGCGAAGAGAGTGTTGCAAACATAGCAATGCCAAATTATTTTACCTCCAAAATCATAACGGAGGAGTTTCCACAAGCCCAAAAACTTGTTGGGGTAGTGCGCAAAATGGATATTCACTCTTGCGGCGTGGCTCTCTGTGCGGAGGAGATCTCGGAGCGAGCGCCTTTGGCTTTTGTGGAATCTGCGGAGTATGAAAATGCGGTTGTAGTAACGCAGTATGGCGCAGAACAGTTAAAGCGCATGGGTGTTGAGGTGTTGCATATTCTCTCGTCAAATAGACTCGATATTATTGCGAAATGTGCAAGTAGGGTAGCGTTAGATATTGAAAATATACCTCTCGATGATGTAAGAACCCTCGAATTGTTCTGTCAGGGTGGTGTAGAAGGTGTTTTTCGAGCCGCTGCGAACGAGGAGCAACCATTAACTTTTGATAGATTGGTGAAGGTCTATTCGTGCCATTGTTCCAATAGAGCGCACGCCATTTGCGCCACCATTTTGGCATATCGAGTAGCCTACCTCCGAGCGCACTACCCAGCCGAATATGCGGAGGCTTGCGCAGAAGAAAAAATTTCTTAACTTTGTAAAACTAAACTTAAATATATTATGAGCATAGAGAATGTAATCACCGAATTTTTCGAGGATAATAAATTCTTAAGCAATACCCAGTGGGAATACACTCTTTGGAGAGGACAAAAATCTTCGTGGTCAAAGTCGTTCACTGATATCAAGGGCGATAACTGTTCTTCATTAAAAGAGATATTCGGTATAATAAATGAGAATTTTGAGGAGAAATTCAATGAGGCAATAAGTGGTTTGGAGAGACACAGAATAATGACTCTTCACTCCTCTTCGTTGTCCGCCCTGTTGCTATTCCATTCAGTTAGCGAAAACAACCCCATACATTTCTCTATCAATGGAAAGATAGTTGCTTTTACAGATGTTCGATTTGAGGTAAAAAACCCTGTGGATGAGAGTGATAGCAAAACGAAATCCAATGTTGATATTGTGTTGTCGGGCAGCGGATATACCTTATATCTCGAATCAAAGTTTTCTGAATATTTAGGCTCAGGAACGGAAAATATTAGTAACACAGGTTACTACAAGAATATATTTGAGCGACTTGGAATATGTTTGAAGCAAGCGGGATTAAAGATAGAGTTTAAGGATAAAATTTATATCAAAGGTCGCGGAAAATATTGCGAAGCCCCGAAACAGATGATTTCTCATTATCTTGGTGTAAAAACATTTGTAAAAACGGATCAATCACATGTTGTTCTCGGGGAGATTTTGTTTGATTTTGGAAAATTGAGCAAAAATAAACTTGACTCCTACAAGGATATATATAAA
>JAZSOV010000130.1:0-32420 GCA_045537095.1 Alistipes sp. | reverse complement strand
GGAGCCAACCCCTCACACGCTAACATCGTGGGCAACATTATGATATTGAAGACAATAAGCCCTATCAGTGACTCTGTATTTTCTGCTTGCGCAAATATCTCATATAGCATAAACGCAGATATTCCCACCCAAAGGATAAAGAAGGAGAATGTTATAATCCACACGCTTCTGCTCCACACAAACGGCACGGTATAAAACGACTTTTTATTCATATAACTATTGGGTTATTAGCTATAATTCTTAATTCTTAATTTAATGCTCTGCATTAGAACTGTACCTTCACACCAACCGTAAACGATGCCCCCATCTCGCGATAGAATGCCCAACGATAGGTAGGCATCACATCGCCAAGGAGGTTGTTTCCCTCGGCATATACGGTACAAGTTTTATTCACATGATAGTCAGCATAGAGGCTCAAATCGAGCGATGCAGGGGCATGGAAAACGCCCGTGTTCACAGGTGTAGCCATAGCCTCCATAAAGAGCGACTCATCATATACACAAGTCCACCTGGTTGCTCCATACAACTCGGCCGACAATCCCAAGGTAAACTTCTTATGGGTATAGCGCACCTTCAACAACGCCTCGACAGAAGGTAGCGCATCCTTAACATTTGCAAAGTTGGTATAGAGCGAGCCTTTCACTTCTGCCGTAAGCAGCAACTGCGATATAGGTTTGTAATCCACAGCACCACACAACGACCAAATATTTCGCTTGGCACTCTCTACACCAAAGAATATCTGGCTGATATTATACCAATAGAGGGCATTCTTCATAAACGACATATTGGCGTAGAAGCGGTATGCAAACTTGCTACTTGCCGAGTGTCCCGACACTCCAAAGCGGACATTCCACAGCTCCGTATTCGGCAATATCGTACCTGCCGACAACGAGCCATCTGCACCGCCCAAAATCGCAACATACGGATTGCGGCGTACTAACGAGTAGTAACTATTGTTCTGCAACTCGCCATCGACCTCTACATAGGGCACAAATGAGCCTTTATCGTTGATATTGAGCGATACCGCCGCATATGGGAAAGCGTGCCATCTATCCTGTTTTTTCGTATCTGCCGGATTGTGGTCGTAGAGCACTTTTGCACCTACCGTCAAATCAACCAGACCTCCCGAACGATAGCGATAGAGAATCTTACCACCCACGATAGAGTTCTTGTAGCTCTTCAATGAACGCAAACCATAGTATCCCTCGTAGTCAATATCGAGCGACAAAGCACTGCGTTTAGTAATCTCCCTCGCCAACGCCAAGCCTCCCGTAACATTCATCTGCTGATAACGCTCATCTGCAATAAAGTTGGCCGACTTATCATTGTAGAAATCTGCCGAAGCATAGACCTTGAAGTTCAAGTGGCTATAATCGGCAAACGAGTCACCAAACGACAACGACAAATTTACATCTTCAAAATCTATTTTTCGTTGCTTATACTCCAAAATAGGTGTTCCATCTGCCGCACACTCATTGTGGAGAGGATAGCGGTGATAGGTGTCCATACGATAGAAGAGATCTCCTGCCAAGGTATAGCGACCGAAATACTTACCACCCATAACGCCAAACTTGTTATTCATCTGCATCGAGCGATTATCCTTGTAGGTCTTATTGTCGAGGCCACTACGATACTTCAACTTCGAATATTGACCATAGTGCTGTCCGTAGCCTGTCAAATAGCCCACATCAGCACGATGTGTTGTAGCATAGAAGTCGCCAATAGTATTAAGCGGATATCCCGCACCCAACTTCAAGTAGAATGGATATTGGCGTTTATACTCCCAATAGGTTACTGTTGCCGGATTGAAACGGTGCGTACCGAGAGCCGAAGCAAACGAGCGCGGTGTAATAGTATAGTCGATATCGGGGCGCAAGGTGATGGTATCGACCATATTCGGAGTGATATCCATCTTCTTGTGTTCGCCACTGATTTCAGGGGCATAATTCTTTGTAACCTCCACCTGTTTTGTTACCTGCGCCGACACCGAGAGCGACACTACACAGAGCGCAAAGAGAGTTGTTATATATCGTTTCATAATCTTCAAGACGCTGTTTCTAATTCAACTTTTCGAGTTTCGACTGAGCCTCCGCCACAATACCATCATCGGCAGGAGTGTAGCCATCTACAACACTGCGATATGTTGCTTTTGCCTGAAAGAGATCATTGCGTTGCACATATATATCTCCCAGCAAAATAAATGCCTTACCTAACCAATAGGAGTGAGGAGTTTTGCTATCTGCCAAGGCGTATATCAACTTTTCACTCTCATCCAACTTACCCTCTACAAAGAGAATCTCTATAACTCGATATGCCGACTCGGCACCCTCCACATTTAACACATCTGCCGAGAGCATCTCATAAATCTTGCGCGCATCGGCCACCTCATTGCGCGAGGTATGCACCTTGGCCTTCGCGAAACGCACACGGCGCAACATCGCAGCATCGACATCCGCCAAGCTATCCAAATCGTTTGCCATAGCCATCAACGCATCGTCATCCTTACGCAAAAGCACCGATTCGGCGTATCCATTGGCGGCCTCGGTACGCGCAGCGGCACTATCCGCCACATCGTACATACGGCGGAAGGCCGAGGTCGACTCTCCGTACATCTGATTATCGAAGGTTACACGAGCCAACTTCTCAACCACAGGTACGGTATATTGGTTTTGCGGCTTGTCGGCCAGCAGTTTCAAACTCTCGACAGCACGATCGAGGCTATCGCATTTGAGATAGCAGTCGCTCAGGCAGAACAACGCATCGTTGGTGTAGTATCCCTTTGGATACTCTTTCAGATAGGACTGCAAGTGCGAAATGGCATCCGAAGTGCGGTCGGCAAGGTAGATATTCTGCGCAGCACGGAACGACAATGAATCGCGCGCCATAATGCTCAAATCACACTCTACGCCCGTACGCTCGGCGTATGCGAAGTAGTCGTTTATATTGCCCTTCGCTACATATATTTCGCGAACACTCTGCATCGCATCTTTGGCTGCAGCCGATTGCGGAGCCAAGGATATAACGCGATCATAGTAGTGCAACGACTTATCGCTATTGCCAAGATTGAAATGTACCAATCCCAAATCGAGCAGTGCAGGTGTGTAGTATGGCGACTGCGGATATCTATCCACAAACGACTCCAACACCGAAGCTCCATCCGAGTAACGACCGAGCGACACATAGGTACGACCAAGTTCGTATGCCGCATCGTCATTGTAATCGCCACAATTTTCGCTCTGCATCTGTCGCAAGGCTCCAATCTTCGCCGTAGTCTTGCCCGCCAATCCGAGAGACATCGCACGCTGATACTTCGCATAATCCTGCTCGGATGTTCCGAGAGCAACAGCACCCTCGTAGCTCTTTACGGCCGCGGCATACTTGCGTTGCGAGTACTGCGCATCGCCCAAGCGATTATAGGCATCGGCACGATATCGATCAGCCGTCTTATAGAGCCATACAAAACCCTCGAAAGCCTTCTGACTCTTTGCCATATCTTTCTGCTCGAAATGAGCATAGCCGAGGTTATAGAGAGCCATCATATACTCGTGCTCTGTCTTTGGTGCGCGGCGAAGATAGTAGTCATAGTATCGTATCGCCTGACCAAAGTTGCCCAAGTTATACTCTATCTCGCCCAGCCAGAATAGACACAACGCATTGTACTTTGGACTTACACCTATCTTCTGAGCCTCGTCAAGAGCCGACTTCGCCTTGTCGTAGTCGCCGGCCGAGAATGCCTCCAATCCATTGAAGTAGGCTATCTTCTGCAATGCAGCTCGCTGTGTTCCGTCAGGATTTGGGAAGGCCTTAATAGCCTTGTAGGCCATATCGTAATCGTGCGAGTTATAGTAAGCAGCAATAAGCAACTCGCGCGCCTCGTCTAAACGCTCCGAGTTCGGATACTTCGTAACATAGCGTGTCAGCACATTTATAGACTCGTTGAATGTTCCGCCACCCGTCTCAAAGAGCAACTTGCCATAATTAAACAAAGCATCTTCGGCAATCTCGTTATTGAACTTCTCATCAGCAGCCATCGCAAAGGCGTGAATAGCCTGGCGCTTCTCATCACGGCGGATATAGCAATCAGCCAAGTGATATGATGCATTTTGCGCCAATTCATCGTTACCCTCTGCCACCTTGCGCAAAGCCTCGATAGCCGTAGCATAATCAGTCGAGCGATAGGCCGAATAGCCAAGGATATAATTCTCCTCGCGTCCCATCTTGCCACCTGTGCGCTGATACATCGAGATATAGATGAAAGATTTATTGTAGCCCTGCAAGCGATACCACGCCTCGGCAATAACACGCATAAGCTCGGTGCGCTCGCCCTCAACCGACTGTTTCAACAGCTCATCACCACTCTTCACCACATACTGATAGTTACCGCGTGCGAACTCGATTTGGAAGAGGTAGTATGGTATCACCTTCGAGTAGTTGTCGCTCTTACGCAGCGACTCAAAACCCTTGTAAGCCTCCTTGTAGTTGCCTCGCGCGTAGTGGATATAGGACTTATAATAGGTGGCATGATCAGCATAATTGCCCGTAGGAGAGAGCATTGAAAAGAGTTTATAAGCCTTGTCGTGGTTGCCCGACACAAACTCGATATAACCCATACGCATATTATACTTCTCGCGATCGTTCTCGCCAAGAGCTTTATATGACACCTTATCGAGGTATGCGCGAGCCTTGTTATACTCCTCACGCTCGCAGTAATACATCGCCAACATAAAACGCACATCGTTCACATGCACCGACTCCGGGTAACGGCGCAGGAATGCCAACATTATCTGTTCAGCCTCGTTATCACGCAACTCGGCAGCACAGATGGCCAACTCGTAGTCGATATGGCGCACAAGCACCTCATCGTCAAGAGGTATCCTCTTACGCAGAGAGGTTAGGGCATGGCGCGCCTCCGTGTATCTTCCGTGTTCGATAAGCGAAGTTGCTCGCTCGGTTTCGCGCTTCACCTCCGGCGAAATCACCGCCTTCGCAAACCCTATATTCATTACTGCAACAAGCAGCATCAACACTCCTTTTCTCAACATAGCAACACTATATTTCTTAGTTTAGGCAAAAATACAAAAAATAATTGATAATTGACGAATTGACAATTGATAATTAAAGGTATTTTTTATTTTTATAGCTTTTAGCTCTGCGCTTTCAACTTTTAACTCACTCTTTACGCCTTGACCACACTCGGAATTCGCAAAACAACAAAAAAGAGTGGAGAAATTCTCCACTCTCAACTCTTAGTTCTCAACTACGATTAGTTCTGTGCAGGAGTCTCGGTTGCAGCAGGAAGCTCGGCCTGTGGCATCTCGACAGCCTGCTCGGTAGCAGGAGCAGAGAGCATCTCGAGATCGCTTGAAGCACCCGACTTGCCAGCCTCGTTCAACTTACCACCTACAAAGACGGTCGAGAGGAGCGACAATGCGAGAATTACAACGGCTGCACCCCAAGTGAACTTCTCCAAGAAATCAGCAGTCTGACGAACGCCCATAACCTGATTCGATGCACCGAAGTTCGATGCCATGCCACTCTTTGGGTTCTGAACCAATACAGCAAGTACCATCAAGATACTTGCGACAAGAATCAATACAATCAAAAATGTATACATAATCTATCTCTGTTTTAATTATTTTTTTCGATATTCTCAATTTTCTCGGCAAAGTAAGCACTTTTTTCTGAATTTAGCAAACTTAATTTGCGATATATTTCAATTGCTTCGTTTTTTAGCCCCTGCGCAAGGTAAATTTCGGCCAACTCCTCGCTCACCAAATCATCCTCTTCGTCAATCTCGGCCTCAGTGCGAACATCCTCCGCGACATCGCCCTCTTCGGCTACTATACGATAGTCCGTCTTACGCAGAAAACGACTGATAATCTCACCTTCGCTCTCCTCTGCAAGCCTCTCAATATCGACCTCACAGCGCACAGCACCACCTGATGCAGCCACTCGTGCCGCCTCATACCAAGGATACTTGGCAAGCAATTCTGATATCTGTTCTTCGGTCATAGGGAGAGAATTCAAAATTCAAAATTCAAAATTCAAAATGCAAAATGCAAAATGCAAAATGCAAAATTAAGAATCAAAAGCCAAATAAATAAAAAATACCATTAATTGTCAATTCGTCAATTGTCAATTCGTCAATTTGGAAACTCCGTTTTCCGTTACCAATTCGATGCTGCTGCCATAAAGATATCCGTAACGAGTTGGTCTACAATTTCAGGAATCAGCGTACTCTCGACCTCGTTCAGCAACTTCGTAGAGTCGTAATCCGCGTATGCAGAGAAGCTCTTTGCCTTGAACGAAGCCTTATCATCGACAACATTCGTAAAATTGACCTTTACCGTAATCGTCAATCGGTTCTGCAAAGCATAGTCACCACTTGACACCGAAGAGGTTGTCGAAGTGTAGCCCACAATCTCACCCTCAAACGCAAAATCGCCACCCTCCGGCACCTGCACAAGTCGTGTTCGCGTTGCAAAACGCTGAGTGAGTTCATCTGTCAATGTCGCACTCAAAATAGGTGCAACCATCGGAGCATTGTTCGGGAAATATGCCACCGAGAAGGTCTTTGCATCGGGTGGAATCGAAGCCCACGACAATGTATATTTAACCGTGCAACCGCTTGTTAATAAGAGCAGCATAGCGCACAATACAAAAAGCAACTTTTTCAAATTAAAAATTGAGAATTAAAAATTAAAAATTCAGTTTACCAAAAAATTGGAGGTGATTAGATTATTTTTGTGCGAAGCGAGGCGACAAATCCGCAGCATAGTGAGTCTATGTGAGGAATTTGGAGTCCGAAGCATCGTGCAAAAAGAACTAATCAGAACAATTTTTACTCTATATTGAGTTCTTTAATCTTGCGATAGAGCGTGCGTTCCGACATGAACAACTCGGCAGCCGCTGCTCGACGACTACCACCATTGCGGCGCAGAGCCTTCATAATCTGCTCGCGCTGCATATCAGCCTTGGTAAGTTCGCGTGGCATATCCTCCACCACCTCACTCTCAGCATACTCCTCCTCAACCACGGGGGCAGAGTGCGGCAGCAACGCCACCACCTCCTTCTTCTCGACAGGTGCAGGCGCGGTTGTTCGATACGAAGAGTAGCCACTATGCAAATCGGCCATCATTCGTTTCAAGTCGTTAATATCGCTGCGCATATCGAACAATATCTTATATAGCAACTCACGCTCGGAGTTCATATCCTCCACCTTTGCCGATTGAGTAACGCTTGGTGAAGCCGCCGAGGACTCATCAAGCAAATACTTGGCAAGAATCTGCGGTGTGATATCGCGCGACTCCTCGATAGCGGAGATCTGTTCTGCCACATTTTTGAGTTGGCGGATATTACCACGCCAATAGTAGTTTTCGAGCATTGTACGAGCCTCCTCATTCAAAGCGATGGCAGGCATCTTGTACTGCACAGCCACATCCGCAGCAAAACGGCGGAAGAGGAGGTGAATATCCTCAGGTCGCTCGCGCAACGCCGGCACAATAATAGGCACCGTATTGAGTCGATAGTATAGATCCTCGCGGAAACGACCATCGGCAATCGCCTTCATAAGGTTGGAGTTGGTCGCTGCCACCACGCGGACATTGGTCTTTTGCACCTTGGCAGAGCCTACACGCATAAACTCGCCCGTCTGCAATACTCGCAGCAAGCGCACCTGCGTAGCAAGTGGCAATTCGCCCACCTCATCAAGGAAAATCGTACCACCGTCAGCCTCCTCGAAGTAGCCTTTACGCGAATCTATGGCACCCGTAAATGCTCCTTTTTCGTGACCGAACAACTCGGAGTCGATAGTTCCTTCGGGTATAGCTCCGCAGTTTACTGCAACATATTTGTTGTGCTTGCGAGCCGAATGGGCGTGAATAACCTGCGGAAAGAACTCCTTACCAACACCGCTTTCGCCCGTTACGAGTACCGTCAAATCGGTAGGCGCAACACGCAGAGCAACCTCCAATGCCCTATTCAGAAGAGGAGAGTTACCTATAATACCAAAACGCTGTTTTACAGAGAGTAAAGTAGTGTTATCCATTATTCGTTCTATTCATTTATAACTTGTCCGGGCGTTACGCGCAAAGCATCCATCGCAGCGTCATCATCTGCCGTACCGAGATTAGATACATACCAACCGTAGCCGATACCGGCCAATGCCACCAGCAGAATAATCACCGCTATAACCATGACCAAATCGACCTTCTTATGAGGTTTTGCAGTTTTTTTAGGCACCGCAAGGTTTGCAGGGGTTTCATTATCGCTACCTACGCTCTTATTCTCATTTCCCGCTTTCCGTTTTTCGCTTTCCGTTTCCGGAACTTGTTTCGGAATGTAGGGAGTCTGCTTTGGTAGTTCGCCCTGTACCTGCGGATAGAGTCGCAAAACCTTTGTTGATGGCTCTACACGGAGTGTCCCTATCTCACCCAAACGGCAATATCCATACTGCTCTAATTCGTGACGCACCTCAAAGATAAAGCGATCAATAGTAACAGCAGCCTCCATCTCGTTCAATCCCCTATCGCGAAGCAACGAGGTTAGAACGCCATCATCCGTATTCAACAAATCGGAGAAGATTCGCTCGCCCGACTCCTTCACCATAAAGGCTCCAAAAGCCGGAACGACCAATCTGCGATTAGCCTGCAAGTACGCTACTATTACCTCTACAACAATGCTCATATCTTTCAAACGACAATTGTTGCCTTTTTATTACTTGCGTTTAGCCTCGATTACCGAGTCGATATAGGCCTTAATCTTCGGTGCCGGATCCTCCCAGCCCTCAGGTTTGATAACTTTGTTATCCTTCGGATTGTAGTGAGGTTTTCCGTCAGGCCACAACTTGGCCATATTAGCCTTCTGTACAATATCGAACAACTCGTCAGCCTCCAAGCCCATCTCGACCATTGTGCCGAGAGCGAAGTACATCAAGTCAATCATCGCATCCGCCTGCTCGTAGATATCCTCTGCAATAAGGAACTCGGCAACCTCCTCGTTCATCCATTTTGCACGCGACAGAGCGCGTTTTTTTGCAATCATCACAGGTTGCTCTGCTACGGGATGTCCAAACTTCTCGTGAAACTCACGAACATCATTCCATTCTTTCTTCATATTATTTATAATTTTACATTATCAAATTCTACTCAATCCAAGTTGCAAAGATAATAAATTTATTGCCAATTATCAATTGTTTTACTATCTTTGCGGAGATTAAAAATAAACTAACTCTATTTCCGTATAAAAAAACACGATTATTCATGAAAAAAGTTATCTTAATTCTTTGTTCTCTTCTGCTGGCCATATCGGTTCAAGCGAAGAATTACACCCTCACAACGCCAAATTCGTTGCTTGTCTTGTCGGCTAACGAGGGCAAGTCGGTCTATTTCCGCTACTATGGTTCGCATGCCACTGTTAAGGAGTTGGCAGCAGCAGGTCGATTGATGTACTACAACGCCTACCCTGCATTTGGTACACATTGTCATACACCATACGCATCGCTCGTGAAGCAGCACGATGGCGACAATGCGATGAATCTCCTTGTCGAGAAGGTTGAGGAGAGCGAGAACAACGGCATCAAGAAGCTCACTTTCTGTCTGCGCGACCAGGCTCACCCTACTTTGCTCGTTAAGTTGAACTACTCGGCATACTCCGATTGCGATATCGTAAAGATGAACACCGAGTATATCAACGAAGGCAAAAAGCCCGTAGTTTTGCAGAAGTATATGTCGGCATTGCTTCCTATTCAGTCCGACAACTGCGTACTGCTCCACCTCGAAGGTTGTCATGGCAACGAGTGCAATGAGCGCATCGTACCTCTGACTGAGGGTATTCACACCATCTCTACACAGGCAGGCTCGCGCCCTGCTCTTACTCAGAACGCATCGTTTATGCTCGGCTTGGCAGGTCGTCTTGACGAGAGCAACTGCCCTGTTATTGCCGCTACACTTCCTTGGATGGGCAACTTCCTATTCGAGTTCCACAACACACATGCATCGGGCGTAGAGACTCTCTTTATGGGCGGTATAAACCCTGCTGCAAGCGACTATACCTTGGCAGGCAAGAAGTCGCTCGCAACACCTGAGATGGTATTTACCTTCACCAACAATGGTAAGGGTGAGGCTACCCGCAACCTTCACCGCTGGGCACGCAAGCACCAAATCCTCGATGGCACCAAGGAGCGCGAGATTTTGCTCAACTCGTGGGAGGGTGTTCACTTCGATATCAACGAGAAGAATATGAACAGCATGTGCGAGGATATCGCAAAGCTCGGAGGCGAGTTGTTCGTAATGGACGATGGTTGGTTTGGACCTAAGTACCCACGCAACAACGGCAAAACCTCGTTGGGCGATTGGGGCATAGCAACATCGAAGTTGCCTAATGGCATTCAACCTCTTATCGACAATGCGCACAAGAACGGCATTAAGTTCGGTATTTGGATTGAGCCTGAAATGGTAAACACCAAGAGTGAGCTCTACGAGAAGCACCCTGATTGGGTATTGCGTCATCCCGATTTCGAGCCTTTGAATGGTCGTGGCGGCACACAGCTTTTGCTCGATTTGACCAACCCTAAGGTGCAGGATTTCGTATTCAGCGTAGTAGACGATTTGCTCACCAAGTACCCTGAGATATACTACATCAAGTGGGACAACAATATGCATATGCACAATGCACAGTCGTTGTACCTTCCAAAGGCTTTGCAGTCGAACTTGGCGGTAGAATTTACCCTCTCGCTCGAAAAGATTTTGGAGCGCATTCGTGCTAAGTATCCAAAGGTAGTTATACAGCTCTGCGCTTCGGGTGGTGGTCGTCTTAACTACGGATATATGCCATATTTCCAGGAGGTATGGACCAGCGACCAGGTCGATGCTTACCACCGTGTGGTTATGCAATGGGGAGCGTTGAACTTCTATCCATCGAACATTTTGGGAGCGCATATCGGCTCGGCATACAACAAATACACACAGCGTCTTATCCCTATCAAGTTCCGCGCAGATGTGGCTTCGATGTGCCGTCTTGGTATGGAGATGGTACCTGCGAAATTGACCGATGGCGAGCGCGAGTATGTGAAGCGTGCATTTGCCGAGTACAAGAAGATTAGACCTGTGGTACAGCAGGGCGACCTCTACCGCTTGGTTTCGCCACACGAGGCAACCAAGAACTTCGCTTCGTTGATGTATGTAAACGAGGCGAAGGATAGAGCCGTACTCTTTGCTTATCACTTCCATGTTTGGCGCCGTGAGAGCAAAATCATCATTCGCCCTCAGGGTTTGAAGGCCGATGCGCTCTATCGCATCCGCGAGGTTGCACCAGAGGTGGAGAGCAAGCCTGCTCGCATCAATGGCAAGGTTATCAGCGGCCGTGTACTTATGCAGGAGGGTATCGTACTTCCAGAGCTTACAAAGACTCAGAATTCGACCAAGCCTATCAGCGATGTACGCCCTGTAAACGACTATCGCAGTATGATTCTCGAATTTACGGAGGTAAAGTAGTACAATCGCCTATATGATTACGAAAGCAGAGTTCAAATGCTCCTCGGAGCGTATCTCGCAGGTGCCGAAGGATTCGTTGAAGGATATCGCCTTCATCGGCCGAAGCAATGTGGGTAAGTCTTCGCTTATCAATATGCTGACGCGCCACAAGGGGCTTGCAAAGGTATCGGCAACACCGGGCAAGACAAAGTTGATAAATCACTTCCTTATAAATAAGGAGTGGTACTTGGTCGATTTGCCGGGCTATGGCTATGCCCGCACATCAAAAAAGGAGCGCGGAGCCTTCGCAAAGATTATTCTGGACTATGTTTTCAAGTGCGAGAAGATGCACTATCTCTTCGTATTGGTAGATTCTCGCTTGGAGCCTCAGAAGATAGATTTGGAATTTATAGAGATGTTGGGCGAGGGAGATATCCCCTTCGCCCTCATCTTCACCAAGTGCGACAAGCAGTCTGCCACACAGACTCAACGCGCCGTTACCGCCTACAAAAAAAGACTCTCCGAGCAATGGGAAGAGTTGCCGCCGATGTTGCTCTCATCGAGCGAAAACGGACAAGGTCGCGAGGATATATTAACTTTTGTTAATAAAATATTGCAAGAAAGCAGTGAATTGTAGCGCAAAAAACACTATTTTTGCGCTACCAATCAATTGATAATTGACAATTGACAATTGATAATTAAGGTAACTCTTAATTTTTAATTCTTAATTTTTAATTTTCGGTTGATAGCTAAATTGACACTTACTTAAATAAAAAATAGTATGGCTATCCACAAAATTAAATTCTTCACAGGTCGCGCATCGCGCTACCTCGCAGAAAAAATCGTTGCTGCCTACGGCACCACTCTCGGAGAGTGCGAGGTTGTAGAGTTCAGTGACGGAGAGTTCCAACCGCACTTCATTGAGTCTATTCGTGGTTGTACGGTCTTCATCATCCAATCAACATTCCCTAAGTCGGACAATCTGATGGAGCTGTTGATGATGATTGATGCCGCCAAGCGCGCATCGGCTTACAAGGTTGTAGCCGTAATCCCTTACTTCGGCTGGGCCCGTCAGGACCGCAAGGATCGTCCGCGCGTACCTATCACCTCCGCACTTGTGGCAAATATGCTCACAGTGGCTGGTGCTGACCGTGTGATGACGCTCGACTTGCACGCCGACCAGATTCAGGGTTTCTTCGATGTCCCTGTTGATGCTCTCTATGCAAGCGGTATCTTCGTCCCTTACATCAAGAAACTCGGCATCGAGGATCTCTCAATCGCTTCGCCTGATATGGGCGGTGCAAAGCGCGCAAGCACATACGCGAAGTTGCTCGAAACACCTATCATCATCTCGCACAAGGAGCGTGCAAAGGCCAATGTTGTCGGTTCAATGACCGCTATTGGCGATGTTGAAGGTCGCAACATCCTTATCGTAGACGATATGATCGACACAGCAGGCACTATCTGTATGGCTGCAAATATGTTGATGGAGCGTGGCGCAAAGAGTGTGCGTGCCGCGATTACCCACCCTCTATTGTCGGGTGCTGCCTACGAGCGTATCAACGAGAGTGCATTGCAGGAGATTATCGTTACCGATACCATTCCTCTCAACCCTGAGAAGGATTTACACAAGTTCACAGTGCTTTCGTGTGCCGACATCATCGCCGAGTGCATCGAACGCGTACACAACTATCAGTCTATCTCCCCTCTCTTCTACAAGTCGTAGAGGCAACAGATATAAAAAGAGTAAGTGGCTGTCCAATACGGAATTGAGACAGCCACTTACTCTTTTGTAGTAGCGAGAGTTAAAACGCCTCATTGAGCGAGAATACAGCACCATGAATCAGCTTTCCGCTGTTGCCTCTGCCGCCAAAACCGTAATCGAAACGGAGAGTAACGCCATGTTTCAACTCATAGCGCAAGCCAAGGCCATAACTTGGGAGTGTTTCGTGCCAATCGAACTCTCCAAACGAAGAGAACACATTGCCTACTCCTCCCCAAGCCACTGCACCAAGACCACGATATATCTTCTGTCGCAACTCCGCTTGCAGGGTAATAGCGCAGAGGTCGTTAAATCGACCTGCATAGTAACCACGCATAGTCTGCGTACCACCTATTGTGGCGTTATACACCCAAGGTGTTGCCTTGCTATTCCATTCGCCTCGCAGGTCAAACGCCAACACCGCACCACGCCACAGACGCTGGTAATAGTCGGCCACGAGGTTCACACTCCACAAAGTCTGACCGACACTATTCATACCCTTCGGGCGAGCCTTGCCCTGAATGGCAATATAGACACCTCGTTGCGGAGCAGATATTGTATCGCGCGTATCGAACTCAATATAGAGCGATATTCCCGTAGCGTTATATTTTACGCCTTCACCACCAATAAGTTGAAGAAAATCACTCTCCGCATCATATCGCTTGCCGCCAAATCGGCCGAAATGGTAGTTGTAGTCGGCACCAACACCCACAAACAACCCCTTGGCCACCCTCTGCAAAAATCGCACATCTATAATGGTGCGCGAAGCAAGATAGCGCACCGAAGAGTTAGTCATTGCCGCATCGTAGCCTACACCCCAAAAATAGGTTGGTTGTGAGTAAAATTCGGCATTATAGACGATACGCTGTCTATCGTTGCGAAAGATGTTGCATCCGCTTATGCCCACACGATAAAAACCCGTAAGCGAAGCGGTTGCATAGACCGAAAAGTTTGATGCCGGAATATTTCGATTTTTCTTATCAAGTCGATACAAACCCGAAGCCATCACGGCCAAGCCCAACGAGGTCGAGCGCGAGTAGTAGAGTGCCGGCACAAAACTCATATCGACCTTACGCTCGAAACTGCTATCCGTGCTGCTCTCCACGAGGTAGTTTACAAATTTGCGCCACCCCTCGCCACCGCCCCTCTTTGGCGAGGCTGGCTCTATTGGCGTATATCTATATGCGATAGTATCCCTGCTTGTAACAAGGATACTATCGTTTTGTGCTACCGCCTCGGCACCGAGCAGTGCAAGCAGTAGAAATATAGTTATACGCTTAAACATCAATTATTTGCGATACTTATCTACGCATTTATAGAAATTCTCGATACCTGCCTCATCGAGGTCCTCCTTGGCACAATACACCAACTCACCCTCCTTCGACACTATCATAATGACAAACTTGTTGTTGCAATCGCCCAAGCCCCACTTCTCTTTGAGGAGTTGCTGATCGTCATCGAGAATAGTCGCGCCATTCTTCTCCGAACGCTTGCGAGCCATATTGCGAACCATATTCTTTGGCAACTTTGTATCAGGGAAGTTCATCACGCCGAAGCCAAAGATTGCAGGTCCTTGTGCGCGTTTGTTCTCCTCCAACACATCCGAGAGTTTTTTGTTTGCGCCACCCTTCAAGTAGCTATCCGGATCGACATAGAAGATAAGGAGATTTTTCTCTCCGAACTTTGGCAATGTTACAGTATTGCCACTAATGTCTTTAATAGTCAAATTCTCGACCTTACGAGGCTGTGAAAGCTCCTGAGCCTCAACTGCTACGCCTGCGAACAATGCAATGGCAAGCACTAAAAGATTTTTGATTTTCATAATAAAGTTTATTATTTGTTCGGGCAAATATAAGAA
Source organism: Alistipes sp. (assembly GCA_045537095.1). Taxonomy (GTDB): domain Bacteria; phylum Bacteroidota; class Bacteroidia; order Bacteroidales; family Rikenellaceae; genus Alistipes. The sequence continues at coordinate 17,329 of JAZSOV010000130.1, read as the reverse complement.
ATTATTTCAAAATAGTTTCTTAGAATTTCACATTTTTCTGCTTACGGTCGAGTCGCGATTCCAATCCGTAGCGGCCACTACCCGACACAACAAGGGTGGTATATATACCTATGTATAATATTTGTCGTTCCACACCAAGCCACCCAAGCGATGGATAGATGATAAATATCTCGACAAACATTCCCAGAGCCATTATAAAGGCGGCAAAGCGAGTGCCATAGCCCAAGATTATCATTACCGCAAATATCGCTTCCAAGAGTGTAAAGATGATAAATGTCGCCATGCTGCTCTCGAACAACAGAGCCGGATAACCCGTAAGCACAAAGTTGTAGGTCTGCAACTTGTCGATGATATGTAGCGCAATAAGCACCCCGACAAAGAGTCTTAGAAAGAGGATTGCACGGTCGATAAAGCGATATTCGCGCAGTATTTCGAGGAGTTGTTTCATCATAACAACCCCTATCAAGACAAAAACCGAGCCAATGGATTCAATACGAGGTAACTCCTCGTCAATTTAGCACTTGATATATCTCTTTTGAGCCGATTCGTAGGCAGTATCGAGGATATTATAGTAGATATCATCCTCGTCATTCATTGTCAAGTGGGTAGCATATTCAAGCAGTTCGCTATATAAGTTTTGCAGGGTATCCTGCAAAACCTCTGCTCGCACAGCCTTGGGCTGACCGAGAGTCTCGATACGAACCTTGCGAGCACCTCGGGCAAATGTAAAATATATCTTAATGCAAAATAGCAAACTTCTCAAAAACCTCATAAACCTAACAACCTATCTGCAATAGTCCAATTGCGGTGGCAAAGGTAGCATTTTTTCGGCAAATAAGCAAGTCGCAAGTATTAGTATTCCGTCATATTTACTGCATAAATATTAAAAGAAACAGGCACGCTTCGGAAAGCGTGCCTATCTCTTTGCAAGTGAGCAAGAACTATTTCTTAGCCTCCTCAACAGATACCTTGCGGAACTCCTTCAAGAGCTTCGAGAGCTCCAAAGCAGCCTTACGAGCGCGAGTACCTGCAGCCTTGTTGTTCTTCTCTACCTGAGCAGCAGCATTTGCCTGAAAAGCAGCTACTTGTGCATTGATCTGATCTACCAAATTTTTCATAACTTCTCCTTTTTGTTTTAATGGTTTATGATACAAATGTAAATTATTTTTTTTTACCAAACAAATTTTTTTTGCATAAATTGCTAAAAAACAATAAAAATAGCCTTTAAAGGCCATATTGTAGGTATATTTTTTGATACACAAACCCTCAGATAGGATTATTTACAAAAAATATACAGCTATGTTTCTCAGGTTCAAGTCCCTTATTTTATTGCTTTCGGCAACTATTTTAATCTCCTGTAAATCACATCTAAGGAGTAGCGAAACTATTCTCACTGTCGAGGTTGCAACTGCCATCGGTCGAGATATGCCATACACAAAAAATTTTATAGCTCCAATTGCGGCAAACTACTCTGCTACCATTCAGCCTCGCATATCGGGTTTTCTGCGTTCGTCCACATTCGAGAATGGTATGCCCGTAAAGCGTGGGCAGTTGATATTCACACTCGATGATGCACCGCAGCGCGCCAATCGCTTAACTGCCGAAGCCTCGCTCTCATCGGCAAAGGCGAAAGCGGCCGAGGCAAAGCGCAACTATGAGCGAGCTATTCCATTAGCACGCATAAATGCCATAAGTCAGACACAACTCGACCAATATACCGCCGAGAATTTGGCGGCTATCGCCTCGGTCAAGTCGGCCGAGCAGGCTCTGCGCAATGCTCGCCTTGACGAGAGCTACACCCGCATCTACGCCCCTATAAGCGGCATCATCTCCTCTTCGGCAGCCACAGCAGGCGACTATATAGGTCCCGGCACACAGTTCTCGACCTTGACTACCATACAGAGTATTGACACCGTAGCTGTCGATTTGGCCATCCCGATGCGAGAATATCTTGCAGCTTCGGGGCGCACCGTCTTCTCTTACGACAACGCTTCGCTTCTCTCGAACATTCGTTTGCGCGTGGCAGATGGTAGTGAATACCCCGAAAAGGGATTTTATAAATTCACTCGCCAAAGCATCGCTGCCGAGATGGGGACAATAGTTATAGTGGTAGGCTTTCGCAACCCCGACTACGCCCTCAAAACGGGGCAGTTTGCCCGCATAACGGCTTCGATAGGAAGAGATCAGGAGCGCATAATTGTACCTCAACGCGCCATAATGCAGGTGCAAAACATCTCATCCGTTTGGGTTATACGCCCTGACTCCACTGCCGAGTATCGTGAAGTAAAGTTGGGCAACACCACGGGCGAGTGGTGGATTGTGGAGAGTGGACTCAACAAGGGCGAAGTTGTTGCCACCACAGGGTTACAAAAACTCCGCAACGGGATGAAGGTTTCAGCAATCACTAAATAGCAGAGTATGAAAAACTTTTTTATCCACCGACCGATATTTGCCATATCGCTATCCGTAGTTATTGTGTTGCTGGGAGGTATCTCCATTGGAAGCCTCTCAATTGAGCAATACCCCGACATCACTCCACCCGTAGTAGAGGTTACGGCCACATACGAGGGTGCCGATGCCGAGACAGTAAACAATGCCGTAGCGACACCTCTGGCGGAGAGTATTATGGGAGTGAGCAATATGCTCTACATGCAGGCAACAAGCGCCAACGATGGCTCGATGACCTTGCAGGTAACTTTCGACATAGGCTCCGATGCTGACCTCGATGCCATATTTACACAGAATAATGTTGCTACGGCAATGGCTAAACTCCCATCTTCGGTTACGGAGCAGGGCGTTGTTACCCGCAAGACGCAAACCGGATTTCTGATGGTCTATGCCCTATATAGCGATGGGCGTTACGATGAGAATTTTCTCTCGAACTACGCCTACATCAACCTCGAAAACGAATTGCTCAAAATCAACGGCATCGGCAAGGTGGAGATTATGGGTGCAGGCGAATATGCTATGCGTGTATGGCTACGCCCCGACCTGCTTGCCTATTATAATATATCGGTAAGCGAGATTCTCAACGCCATAGCCGTAGAGGCCGGTATCTACCCTGCCGGTCAGTTTGGAGCCGAGCCGACTCCTCCGACCACACAATTTACCTACACGGTAACGATGCCTCGCCAGATCTCTTCACCAGAGGAGTTTGGCAATATTTTGTTACGCACCACCGACACAGGTACGCAGGTCCGACTGCGTGATGTGGCAACCGTAGAGCTCGGTAATCAAAATTATGGTGCAAGTTCGCGTTTTGGCGACAAGCCGACAACCATAATCTCAATCTATCAAGAGCCAAATTCCAACGCCGTAGCCCTTGGTGAAGCGGTCAAGGCAAAGATGGCCACACTTGCCAAGCGTATGCCCGATGGCGTAGAGTACGAAGTTTTGGTCGATGGCACAAAGAGTATCTCGGCAGGTATTCGAGAGATTTTTGAGACCTTGATTATCGCCCTTATCTTGGTTATTTTGATAATCTTCCTCTTCTTGCAGGATTGGCGAGCCACGCTGATACCACTTATTGCTATACCCGTATCGATTATCGGAACATTTATGGTTTTTCCATTACTGGGTTTTACAATAAATATCGTATCGTTACTCGGTTTGGTACTCTCGGTGGGTTTGGTGGTTGATGATGCTATTGTTGTGGTCGAGGCTTCGCAAGCAGGCATTGAGCGAGGACTTTCGCCCGTTACCGCCACCGAGGAGGCAATGAGTAAGGTAACATCGCCAATTATTGCCACGACCATTGTCTTATTGGCAGTTTTTCTGCCGATATCCTTTTCGGGCGGTATCTCGGCGCGACTATTTCAGCAGTTCGCCGTTACAATTTCGGTATCGGTAATCTTCTCTATGATAAACGCCTTGTCGCTCTCCCCTGCCCTCTGCGCACAGTTATTGCGCCCACGCAAAGAGCGCAAAACAGGTTTCTTCGGAGGTTTTAACTACATATTCGACAAGAGCATGGGGCGTTATGGGCAGACCATTGGTGCAGTTGTTAAACGCTGGCGCACCACGATAGCAATGGTGGCAATAATGGCAGTAACGATAGTTGCAATGTTACGCCTTATCCCTCGTGGCTTTCTGCCTGAGGAGGACCAAGGCTTCTTTACCATTTCGGTAAATGCACCCGACAATACTGCCCTTGCACGCACCGAAAAGATTATGGCAAAGGTCGATTCGATAACAAAGGCGACCTTGCCAATCGTGGAGAGTACGGGCGTGGTTTCGGGTTTCAATATGATTTCGGGCGTAGCCGCAACAAATAGCGGTGTGGTATTCGTCAAGCTTACCGACTTCAACAAGCGCAAAATGTCGGCTATGGAGGCGGTGGCGAAGTTGAACGAGATGTTGTACTCCGCCATTCCCGAAGCGGAGTGTGGAGCCTTTATCTCGCCCTCGATACCCGGTTTGGGTGTAACTTCGGGTGTAACATTCGAGTTGCAGGATAGAGCAGGCAGAGGGGTTAATTACCTTGCCGAGCAGAGCGACAGACTTCTTGATGCACTGCGCAAAGAGCCACGCATCAAGTCGGCAACGACCGAGTTTCGCAATGGCGTAGCGCAGAAGCATCTCGATATCGACAAGCAACACGCCCTAATGAGTGGCGTTTCGCTCTCATCGCTCTACTCCGAAACGGCAGCCCTGCTCGGAGGTCGTATGATAAACAACTTCAATCTATATGGCAGATTGTATCAGAGTTATTTGCAGGCAGCACCCGAATATCGCGAGAGTGCCGCTTCGCTTGAAGGTTACTTCCTCAAAAATGGCAATGGCGAAAGTGTACCTCTCACCTCGTTTGTTGAGGTGCGCGACACTACGGGTGTGCAGTATGTATCGCAGTTCAATCTCTATCGTTCGATTGGCATAAATGTAACCCCTGACGAGGGTGTATCAACCGGACAGATTATGGATAAGATAGAGCAGATTGCCGACAACATCCTACCCGATGACACCGCCATCGCTTGGAGTGGCGTATCGTTCCAAGAGCGCGAGGAGGGTGGCAAAGGCGGTTGGGTATTTGCAATAGCCTTTATCTTTGTATTCTTCACCCTCTCGGCCTTGTACGAGAGTTGGAGTCTGCCGCTATCAATTATTACGGGCGTACCCCTTGCCGTACTCGGCGCGTTGTGTGGCGTAGGCGTAGCGCACCTTATCGAGCCGAAATTCATAAACGATATCTATATGCAGATTTCGTTGGCGATGCTGATAGGCTTGGCTGCCAAGAACTCCATCCTTGTAGTCGAGTATGCAAACAAACTCTTTCACGAGGAGCGACAATCGCTGCTCGATGCGACCATAAATGCCGCCAAGATGCGTGTCAGACCGATTTTGATGACAGCCTTTGCCTCCATTCTCGGAATGTTGCCATTGGTATTCGCTTCGGGTGTATATTCCACAGCGCGAAATATTATGGGAGTATCGTTGGTCGGAGGATTGCTCTTTGCCACCATCTTTGGCGTGCTGCTCTACCCTGCGCTCTACTATATGGTGGGCAAAATTGCTCGATTTGAAAAAGAATAGAAAGGAGGTTTTATTATGCGTAGAATACCATATATATTATTAGTGCTTATAGTAGCGAGTTGTAACCCACGACTCTCCTCGCCAAGGCTCTCCACTCACCACGAATATATCTTCGGCGAGAAGTTCTCGAACGACTCAATAACGCTCGGTAGCGATTGGTGGCAGATGTTTGGCGACACAACGCTCAATCGCCTTATTGCTCGCGCCCTTGCGCAGAATAAGAATATCGCCATTGCTGCATCGCGTATTGAGGAGGCCCGACACAACCTTATCGTAACGCGCTCGACTTATTGGCCATCAATTTCGGGTACAATATCGGCCGAAGGCAAGTATGAGAGTGCAACCGACAATATCGCACAATCGTATAAAATACTCCCACAGGCAAGTTGGGAGATACCACTCTTCGGCTCGTTGCGTCACGCCACACGCGGAGCAAAGGCTGTAATCGGCTATGAGGTGTGGCAGTATCGCGGTGTGCGACTTGCGCTCGAAGCCGAGGTAGCAACCACCTACTTCACGCTATTGCAATATCAGCAGGATTTGAAGATTGCCAAGCGCAGTAGCGAGTTGCGCCGCGAGATGGTTTCACTTATCGACTCGCTATATCACTACGGCTTCGCTTCGGGCGTAAATCTCGAACAGGCGCAAAGTCTGCTCTACACTGCCGAGGCGGACATTCCGCTATACGAACGAGCCATAGCACAGACACTGCTATCGTTGGCGACACTTACGGGCGACACCCCTGACGCATTTGTGGATATAGGCGTAATTGGAAGTTCGGCCATTACAAACGACTATCAGCCATACGATATTGCTATCGGTGTTCCTTCTGACATTCTGCATCGCCGTCCCGATGTGATGTCGGCATACTACACCATGCAACAAGCCGCAGCAAATGTAGGTTTGGCGCGCTCAGCACGACTCCCTTCGGTAACGCTCTCACTCTTTGGCGGTACAGCAACAAACAAGGTTAGCCAGCTCTTTTCGAGCAAGGGGTGGGTGGCCGATGCTATGGCATCAATTGCACAACCGATATTTAATTTCGGAGGTTTGCGCCGCCGTGAGTTGGCTGCACGCGAGGCATACCGACAGAGTCTTCTCGCCTACGAGCAGAGCTATATCAATGCGTTGAGCGATGTGGAGAGTTCGTTGGTGGCGATAACATCTTCGCGCGAAGAGCTGTTGCGCTATGCCGGTTTAGTGAAGTCCTACCGCAATATCGCTATTATGACCTATTCGCTCTATCGCAATGGATTATCGGGCTACCTCGATGTTATTGATGCCGAGCGTTCGCTCTACACCTCGCAGATGCAGTTCGAGAACTTGGTTGCACAACAGTATATCAACTACATCAATCTCTGCAAAGCTTTGGGCGGAGGATATTAGTGAGAAGTTCTCAACTTGGCAAATTGAGTAGAGTCGAAAAGGGAATTTGATATGGTAATAATTTTTTTGTTGATTTTTAGAAATAATTATTTGTTATAATCAATAAAATAACTACATTTGCACTAAGAAAGGATGTATACTCTACATTAATATTTATTAACTCTTAAATTTTTAGTGCTTATGAAGAAGATTTTTCTCGTTTTGGCAGCTATGTTTTGCATAGCAACTGTTTCGGCTCAACAGAAATGGTCTATTGGTGCTCGTGTAGGTAGTGGTTTCCAAGCTGATGCAGAGTGGTTCTATTCTGGCGACAAGTATGTTGAAGGTCGTTTTGGTATGGGTTGGTTGTCGGGTGCTCTTACAGCCGATTTCACAGCGCTCCACAACTGGAATTGTTGCAATTGGGACTGGACTCCATCGGTGGGTAAGTGGTATCTCGATGCTGGAGCTGGTGTAAATGTTGGTGGTCGCCCTCTCTATGGCGTTAGTTATGTCTACTTAGGAGTAGCAGGACAAGTTAAGTTTGGTATCAAGTTCAACAAGGTACCTATCCGTCTTGCCCTTGACTATACTCCTGTATTGGGTGTAGAATTGGCTTCATATCAAGGCTATTCAGCAGCAGGTTTCTATGGCCGTGGTTTGGCTAACCTTGCACTTTCGGCAACTTACTGCTTCTAATTCAGAGAGTTGAAAACAAGAATAAGGGTGTCCAACAAGTTTTTTGGACACCCTTATTCTGTAAGAATTTGTATAACAAGAGCTATTTTGAAGCTGCTCGCAGGCTGAAAAAGCGGAGTTTACCTGGCGTAAATGAGCATTTTTCGGACAAGGCAGATGCCAAAAGAGCCTTGTTAGACAGATTCTACTTTTTTATATCTATTATATCGAGAACTGCTACTTTATAATCAAATCCTCCGTTTTGATTTTGGGGACATAATGGATATTGTTCTCGCGGTAGTAGGTCTGCGAGTCGCCGGCTGCGATATCCACAATCTCGATATTCTCAGCCGAGCGTCCTATCGCCAAGATAAGTTGCGGAGCAAGTGGCAATCCTAACGCCTCGCTCACAATCTTGCGATCGAAGGCTCCGATGCAGACTCCATTCAACCCCATCTCCACGGCGCGGAGCAACATCGTCTGCGCGACAATGCCCAAATCCATATCGATAAATCGCCCCTCTTTGTCGCTACAAATCACAACAAAGGCATTTGGCTCCGTACCTTCCAACGGGAGTTTAAGTTCAGGCAATGCTCCACCCAACTTTATATGTGGCAACACAAGGTGAGCCTCTTCTGCCGTAACAAGGCGGAAACGCAGGGACTGCTGGTTGCGTGCCGAGGGGGCAAGTCGCGCCGCATCGACAAGCGATACGAGCTGGTCATGACGCACCTTAAATGCACTATCAAAACCTCGTGTTGAGCGATTTTTTGCAAGGAGTGACATTAACGACACCTTACGAGTACGCACAGAGGCGCATTTCTGCGCCTCGTACTCTTCCATTTTGCGACCGAGATAGTTATCTGCCATTATTTTTTCTTAGTTTTACCCATCTTAACATCAACACATATTGGACAATGGTCTGATGCAGGTGTATATATTACACGACTTCTCTTAGCCTTAAACGGACAATTATATCCCATAATATAGTCTATGCACGAACGAGGCTCGTCAGAAGGGAATGTGAAGTGCTTATCATTACTCAACATCGTCATAAACTGACGCAACTCTGTGATTGTCTCGCTATGCGGCTTTGCATTAAAATCACCTGCAAGGAATACCGGCTTGTTGAGTTTCGATACCACATCGCGAATAATCTCCACCGACTCCAAACGATGAGGTTTAGAGAGCGAGAGATGAGTGCAGAGGTAGTAGAAATTCTCGAACTCCACAACAAGTAATCCGCGCGGCTCCCTGCGACAAGGCAGGCGATAGAACTCCACCGATAGAGCCGGTTTCTTCGACAGCATACCGATACCATAGCTTCCACCTCTGTATGGAATGGTGCGATGATAATATGGATAATAACCGGTACGCTCGGCAAGTTCTCCAATCATATAGCACTTATTGCGGCGTGTCATACTATCAAGTTCCTGCACAGCAATAACATCGGCCTTCGATGCGCGAATAACCTCAGCACAACGATCTATTGACTTTACCTTGTCGATACCCAAGCAATTACGAACATTGTACGACATTAAACGCACCTTCTGCGCAGAGGCAGACATGGCACTAAGGCACAGAAGGACTATAATTACTACTTTTTGCACACTATAATTGATTAGCTTTTTCATAACCATCGCGGCGAGCCTTCCAAATCGAAAGGAATACCAATGCACCGACAACTGCCATAGCAATCATACCGACAAAGACATAGTTCCAACCGAAGTAGTCTACCAAGACACCCACTCCCAAGCCCGAAACGAAGACACTCAAATATCCGAAGATACCGACCAAGCCATTTGCCGTAGCCGCAGCCTTCTTGGTTGCCTGATTGGCAGCAGCAATACCGATAAGTGCCTGAGGGCCATAGATGCAGAATCCGGCCATTGCCAATACGCAAATCAACACCATTGGCTCGATATCGTGTGGCAAGAAGTAGAATATGGTCATAAACAACGCTGTACCGACCATACACCACAAACAGGTGCGATGAGCCTTGCCTTCAAAGAATTTGTCGGTTACCCAGCCAGCTACCAACATTCCTATAATGCCGAAAATCTCAAAAATAGCGACTGCACCACCAGCGGTAGCATACGACAAGTCGCGAGCCTCAATCAAGAACTTTGGTCCCCAATCGAGCACCGAGAAGCGTACTACATATACGAAGAAGTTAGCGATAGCCAATACCCAGATAATAGGGTTTTTGTAGACCATCTTCTGCACATAAGCGTGGCGAGCGTTAGCATCTTGCGAATCGTTGTCGAGCGAGGTCTTGGTCATCTCCAACTCCGGCAAGCCTACCGATTTTGGAGTGTCGCGCAAGAATACAAACAATCCCAATGCGCTAACCAAGGCTATCAAACCCGGAATCCAGAAGCACCACTGCCAAGCTCCCGTATGCTCCGAACGAGCAACAATGCTCTGCAACGCCTTTGCCTGTGGCTCAGGAATATCGCACTCGGCAGCAATCTCGGCCGGCTCAACCTCCTTTTTACCCTCCATAGCATTCTGCACGGCAAGGAAGTTTTCGTGCGAAAAGTCGTATACGGTGCAGACCTGCTTACCGCCCTCGTAGTTTTCGCGATAGGTGTAGTTGGCGTATACGAGATAACCTTCCTCCGACTCCTTGATATCGATGCTATTAACCTTAGCGATATGATGCGAAGACTTCTTCACATCATCTTTGAAGTTCTTCGACACATAGTTGTAGGTAATCTTCTCAACTGCCTTGCTGTCGTTGCTGACATTGACACCCATCGTACCCATGATAAATCCGCAGAGGATAGCAAGAATACTTGCGCCAATCGAGTGCGAGGTGTTCCAAATAGACATCTTGGTAGCCAACTCCTGTGGCGGAATCCAGTGCGAGAGCAAGCGTGCACAAGGAGGGAAACCACTACCTTGGAAGATATTGTTCAGAACGAGGAGAATAGCAAATGCTACAACCAAAGTGTGTGGTGCTACGCCAATCTCCACACCAAGCATACGCGGTGCAAAACCGAATGCAAGGCTGGCCAACGCGCAAAGCAACAAACCAATCGACATATGGTAGCGGGCATTCATACGGTCTGCCAAGATACCGTTCAAGAAGCGCGAGAAGCCATAAATAAGGCCTACCACTGCCAAGATAATACCGAACGAGGTATTCGAGATTCCGTACTCGGCAGCCAATCCCGGCATAGCAAACGAGAAATTCTTACGAACAAAATAGAAGAATGCATAGCCAAGCATCGTAACAATGATTGTACGCCACTGCCAAATCTTAAATCTCTTTTGAGTTTGAGTGTCCATAGTTTAGTAATATTTAGGTTATATTTCCTATTTCAAGCCGTGAGCCTCCTTTACAAGCTCGCCCAATACCTCGATGCTGTCGCAAACAAGGTGTGGCTGCTTAGGAGCAGCATCGCAAACCTCCAAAGTGGTCTCTCCCGAAAGCACCAACACACCGAACGCTCCTGCATTGTGCGCCATTTCGATATCGGTATAGATACGATCGCCAACCATTGCAATCTCGTCAGCCTCGTAGCCAAAGCGGCTCAGAATACCCGACAACATATTTGGATCCGGCTTTCCGAGGGTAATGTCGGGACGGCGACCCGTAGCGTGAGCCAAGCACTCGCAAATCGAGCCACAATCTACCAGCACCACCTTCTGGTCGGTAGGACATACGCGATCAGGGTTGGTTGCGATATATGGAACATTCTGCGAAATCCACCACGCCGCACGGCAGAGGCGGTCGTACTGCAAGCTCTTGTCGAATGCAACAACCACAACATCAGGCACATCGTCTGCCGAGTCTGCGGTCGAGATAAAGCCTGCCTTTTCGAACTCTGCAATCATCGAAGGGGTTCCGAGAAGGAAAAGACGCTTTGCCTCAGGATAGTGAGTCTTGATGTAGTCGATAGTAGCAATAGAAGTTGTGTACATCTCCTCGCGAGTAGCCTCAATACCGAGCTTTGCCAACTTGGCGAGGTAGTCAGAGATACCTGCCGAAGGGTTATTCGTAAGGAACGAATAGTTCAAGCCCATATCCTTCACACCACCCAAAAATGCCTTGGTGTATGGGAAGAGGGTTGTGCCAAGATAGATTGTGCCATCCATATCGAGGGCGAAGTGCTTCAACTTGCGCAGACGCTCCATCAACTCATCGTGCGAGTATATCGAGCGATACTTTTCAAAATTTGCCATAATTATCTATATTTTTATATTTTTCATATTTTTTAGCGAGCAAAGGTAACATTTTTTTACTATTTACTCAAACTTTACTGTGAAAATGACAAAAAAGAGAGAAAATCAAATAAAGTATGCAAGCAAAAATAAATATCAAACCAACTCTACGACTACCCTATAATGAATTTTCCTAGCTTCGGAATCTTTTGAAGGAGCAGAGCCACACCTACCGAGGCGAGAAAACCTGCTATTGCCGTAAGTATAATCTCGACCGGTGAAGTCCAAATACCCAAGTAGCCGTCAAGTCCAATGCCGAGCCACTCGCGCACCGCACCACTGATTGGCACTAATATCAAGAGGTGTAAGAGATATACCCCGTAGCTCGCCTTCGACACGGGAAGAAGCACCCTCTCATAAAACTTACCACTGCATTTAATCTTCTTGAAGAAGATAATCCACGCCATGGTCATCAGTGCAACACCCACGGTGTCGTTGCACCAAGTGGTTTCCCACCACACAGCCTTTTCGACCAAACCCTCAACGGGAAAGACACCATCAGTCATCTCAAAAACTCGGCGCAAGAAACCTCCAAATACAATAGTAAAGCCGACCAAGTAGGATGGAACAGCAATAGCCAGACTCTTCTTCCACGACAACTCACCGACAAAACGGCGGAAGTACAAACCCATAAGCAGATAGCCGACAAAACCGCTAATGTAGTAGAATGTGCCGTATGTATTCCAGCCTGCCTCACCCCACAAAGGGGTAAGCGTAGCACGCGGAAGTCCCGACACGCCATAGGTAAAGCCCATACCCTCAAATCCGCCCTGCACCACATCGCGCAGCAGAGGAATGAGTGTTGTAAATGCCCAAATAGCGAGATAGACCTGCAACTCGCGTTTGCCTACCCTCTCTGCCCACGGCGAGAGCAGTGGCATAAGCAGATAGACACCTATGAGCATATAGACAAACCACAAATGACCTGCTGCGTAGTTGAAGTTAAGTAGCAAATTCTGAAAATTCTCCGCAGGGTTGCCCCACGCAAAGGCATAGACCGCGCTCCACAGCGCAAACGGCACCAATACGCGCACTACACGACGGCGAAAGAACTCACCCGAAGAGTAGTGCAGCGGAAATTGCAAGTAGCTCGAAGCCACAATAAAAAGAGGTACGCAAGCACGAACAAGTGAATCAAAGAGGGATGACCAATAGGCATCTGCCTCGGTGAGAATAAGCGAGCCCTGACCTCCAAGGTAGAATGGTTCGGTAGCGTGAACGAGTATCACCATAAAGCAGGCTGCCACACGCATCCAATCCACCCATACAACACGGTTCTCATTTTTAAGTTGAGTCATGGTAAAAATATTTCAATAAAAAACACACAAAGAGATACCGATCACTCGACATCTCTTTGCCACATTCGTTTTGCGGAGAGAGGGGGATTCGAACCCCCGAAACCCTTTTGGGGTTTACTCGCTTTCCAGGCGGGCCAGTTCAACCACTCCTGCATCTCTCCCCTCGCGAGGGCAAAGGTAGTACAATTTACCCAATTACGCAACTTTTTTTATATCTGTTCGCCCGATATTTCGGGTGCAGCACTCGTCTCCTGTCCCTTGAATGGCAGAGCGCTCGGAGCCTGATGCTGCGGATAGAGAGGTCGTGACGACACAATGCTATCCACCACAAACTTCGTAAATCCTCGCCAAGGCAACGAGCCGAAATACTCCTTGTAGTGCAACTCCACATTCTGACCACCGAGCAGCATCAAACGCTCCGCCAACTCCTTGTCAGGCACCGAGAACTCAAACTCATAAGACTGCACACCTGCCGTCTGCGCACGGAATCCCGCCTGAATAAGTTTGCCCTCGTAGGTCTTAAAGATAAAGCCCTTATGGACCACATAGTTCAACTCTCCACTCTTCACTCCCTCGCCGAATACGAAATAGAAGCGGAAATAGAAAAACACTGCACCTGCACCAATCAGCAGGGCCACCAAAATTGTTATTAACTTCTTCATAGCTTTATATATTACAACAAGAATTTCAACAAGAACAATGCTGCAAGGATATAGGTTGAGATAGACACCTTGCGATAATTTCCACTGCCGAGATGTATCAACACATAGCTCAACACACCAAAGATAATACCATCGGAGATGCTATATGCCAGCGGCATCATTATAATACACAAGAAAGATGGTATAGCCTCCAAGTAGTTCGAGAAGTCGATTTTCGACACTCCCGACATCATCATCACGCCCACCAAAACAAGCACCGGAGCCGTAGCTGCACTCGGCAACGAGAGAAAGAATGGCGCGAAGAACAAGCATAACAAGAAGCACAACGCCGTTACCGTTGCTGTCAATCCGCTGCGACCACCCTCCGACACACCTGCGGCACTCTCGACATAGGTACCAACGGTGCTGGTGCCGAGAAATGCACCTGCCGTAGTTCCGATAGCATCACACATGAACGCCTGACGCATACGGATGGGATTACCCTCTTTATCCAGCATATTAGCCTTTGCCGAGACGCCGATAAGCGTTCCGATAGTGTCGAACAAATCAATAAAGAGGAGTGTAAATACCACGATAAACATATCCTTCGAGAGGATATTAGCCCACTCGAACTTGCAGAATATAGGCTCAATGCTCGGTGGAGCACTAACAAAGCCGCCAAACTTTGTCACCCCCATCGGCACACCGATAAGAGCAGTGAGAACGATACCTATCAGCAGCGCACCTTTAACTCGTTTAACCAACAATATCGAGGTTATAACGAGTCCGAGTATCGAGAGTATCGCTGTCGGAGTACCAATATCGCCCAATGTCACAAGCGTTGCATCGGAGCGAACGATAAGACCTGCATTTTGCAGACCGATAAAAGCGATAAACAGACCTATACCCACCGAAATCGACTCACGCAGAGACTTCGGCAAGGCGTGTACAATCTTTTCACGCAGATTGGTAACCGTGAGCAGGATAAAAATCAGACCTTCAATCAACACCGCGGTCAGGGCAAATTGCCACGAATAGCCCATCGTGAGGCAAACCGTATAGGCGAAAAAGGCGTTCAAACCCATACACGGAGCCAACGCAAAGGGCAACTTGGCATACAAGCCCATCATCAATGTCGGGATAAATGCCGCCAGCACCGTTGTTGTGAAGAGTGCCCCTTTGTCCATTCCCGTAACGGAAAGGATATTCGGATTTACGGCAAGTATATACGCCATTGTCAAGAATGTAGTAATACCCGCAATAATCTCGGTTTTAACCGTTGTGGTCGAACTATCCAACCCGAATAATCGTTTGAGCATAGCAGTAAATTATTTTGTCCTACTCTTCTTGTTCAGAATATCGAAGGCGTATGTTGCGCCCACTCGTATTTGGTGGTAAGGCCAATCCTTGAATCCGACCTGATGCGACAATCGCAACGACAAATCGCCGATACGATACGAGAGGTTTGTTTTGAGAGTCATAGGGCGATCACCATCACGCTCCCAACCTGCATATCCTCCAAAGCAGGTATCTATCGTAAAGTTCTTGACCGTATAGGCGAGCAGCACTCCGTACATCACAGCATCGTTCTGTCGTCCGTTGTCGGTCTGCCAACACAAGAAACCTCCACTTGCCGCCACTCGGAGATTGTGTTTGCCTCCCCCGAAGTCGAAACCTCGACCTATCGCTGCATCGAAGAAGTAGCCGGGAGCATCGTAGCAACGACCTTTGGCATATTGGTTTGCCGAGGCGGTTTTGAGCGCAGCACGAGCCGTAATATCTACATGGTGTCGCTCCTGCGAGAGGATGCGTACATCTGCCGAAACATAGACATCGCCCGAATCCATACCCTGCAAATCATTCGTGTTGTATGGTGCAGGCAATCGGCGCATAGCGTTAAGCTCCGCCGAGGTGTAGAAGTACTCGAATATCGGCATCCACACCGTAAGATTAGCCTTCGGCGTAAAGAGTGGAATGGTCAGTTTTGCGAATAAATCGCCCGTGATATCGTCTGCGACATTGCCCGTAGTCGTACCGAGAAAGCAGTCGCCATATAGTTCGAGTTTCAACTCCGAAGAGGTGCGACCATCGAGCATATCGGGCACCGGAAAGGCGTTAGGTCCGAAGTAGGCAGGACCTATTTTTGTCGGCATCGAAAGATTCGGTTGCTCAATATTGGTCTGTGCATTGGACCCTACACTCAATAACAGTGCAAGTAGCAATAACATGTATTTATTAAATGGTCTCCTCATTGTTTTGCAAAGGTACAAAACAAAGTTTAAAATAGAGCGCATAAAGACAAAATCTTTTCGTATCTTTGCAGTAGTTATGCACATATTATTCGCAATACTGATATTGACACTCGGAGTTTTCACCTTCGAGAAGGGCGATATTGTACCTCTTACATCGGGCGCAGAGAGCGAATTTGTCGATTTGCACCATATTCAATTGGAGTGCAACCATCGCCACAATATCGATGCAGAGCGCACCTCTTCGGTTGTAATCCCTTCGGTGCGCACTACCACTTCGAATATATCGCGTCAGGCACAACAGCGTATCCTGCACTTTACCGCCAGCGAACACGCTAAAACAACTACAAACTATTCTGTTTCACGATTTATCCATCGTCTGGGTTCATGCAGCCGTGCGGTGGATTTCTACCTATATGTATTGTGTCAGTTACGACTATGATTTGCTGCAATACCCTAAAAATTGCCAGCAAATCAAGTAACTAACATTTTAACATATAAATTACAATGGATATCAAAGATTTTAACGAGGCACTCTATGCCTCGTCTAATGGCGTTGTCGTAGAGCGCCGTAAGAGTATTATTATACCTATATTTATATTATTGGCAGGCGCAGCACTACTCGTAGTCAACTACTTTATCGAAAATGGTACCGATGCCAACAACCTCAAATCGGCGCTTGTATTGATGGGCGGCAGCATTACACTCATCGGAGTTACTTGGTGCGGCATCCGCATCTTCGGTGGTGGCGCACCATATCATACTGCCGACAAGTGCTTCCTTACCAACGAGCAGTACTCTTTCGACCGCGCACAACGCGATGAGGTGGTCAAGGCAATTGAGTCTTGCGATAAAAGTGCTATTGACAACCTTGAAGAGAGCGATATTGCAGGCTTATCGGTACTATGCTACCACTCGCCACGCAGCAAGTATTGCGCAATGCAGGCCTTCGCCTACGAGGAGTTTGTCTATAAGGCAATAACTGAGTTGAGAATTAAGAATTAAGAATTTCACAATAAGAGAACGCTTTGGTGGGCGTTCTCTTATTGTTTATACGATTAAGGCGATTTTGTGCCAAACGAAAAAGTGAGTCCGCAGCATACCTACGACACATAAAAAGCATTTTAAGTAGATGAGAGCAAGGCATACAAGAAATCGGCTTGCGCAGTTTACTTGAAGTAAATGAGCAAGCCGATTGTCGAAGTATAACGCAGCTATCGCTGCTTAAAAACATTTTTTATTTCTTGTCAGAAGTCGTGAGATGTGGTGCATCGCAAAAGAAAGACCTTCGGGATAGTACACAATC
This sequence comes from Alistipes sp., assembly GCA_045537095.1. Taxonomy (GTDB): domain Bacteria; phylum Bacteroidota; class Bacteroidia; order Bacteroidales; family Rikenellaceae; genus Alistipes. Next base: position 33 of record JAZSOV010000130.1, on the reverse strand, counting down.
TCTAAAAATCAGAAATGATTGAGGGAATTTCTT
>JAZSOV010000033.1:0-14991 GCA_045537095.1 Alistipes sp. | reverse complement strand
GATTATCGAGGAGTCGATTGCGAATGGTTTGTCGCATGTGCAGACACGATTTCCACCGGAGCCAAACGGCTACCTCCATATCGGACACGCAAAGAGTATCTGCATCAACTTCGGTTTGGCAAAGAAGTATGGCGGTAAGTGCAACCTCCGCTTTGACGATACCAACCCTGTAAAGGAGGATACCGAGTATGTAGATTCGATTAAGCGCGATATCAAGTGGCTCGGTTTCGATTGGGCTATCGAGCGTTATGCTTCGGACTACTTCGACCAGCTCTACGATTGGGCGATTGTCCTTATCAAGAAGGGCTTGGCGTATGTAGATGACCAGACACAAGAGGAGATTCGCCTGAATCGTGGTACTGTTTCCGAGCCCGGAAAGCCATCGCCTTGGCGTGACCGTTCGGTAGAGGAGAACCTCGACTTGTTCGAGCGTATGCGTGCCGGCGAGTTTGCCGATGGCGAGAAGGTGTTGCGTGCAAAGATTGATATGGCGCACCCTAATATGCTCTTCCGCGACCCTATTATGTACCGCATATTGCACACCGAGCACCACCGCACAGGCAACAAGTGGTGCATCTACCCGATGTACGACTACGCTCACGGACAGAGCGACTCGATCGAGAATATCACTCACTCGATTTGTACCTTGGAGTTCGATGTTCACCGCCCACTGTACGATTGGTTTATCGAGGCGTTGGAGATCTATCCATCGCACCAGTACGAGTTTGCTCGTCTGAATTTGACCTATACGATGATGTCGAAGCGTAACCTTCTGAAACTTGTTCAGGAGGGTGCAGTGTCGGGCTGGGACGACCCACGAATGCCGACTATCTGCGCACTGCGCCGTAAGGGCTATACCCCTGCATCGGTGCGCGCATTTGCCGAGATGGTGGGTGTTGCAAAGCGTGATAATGTTATCGACCTCGGTAAGATGGAGTACTGCGTTCGCGAGGACTTGAACAAGGTTGCTGAGCGTAGAATGGCTGTTTTGAACCCTCTCAAAGTGGTTATTACAAATTGGGAGGAGGGCAAGGTTGAGATGCGCAAGGCTGTCAATAACCCAGAGAATGAGGAGGCAGGTATGCGTGAGGTGCCATTCTCGAAGGTTATCTACATCGAGCGTGATGACTTTATGGAGAATCCTCCAAAGAAATACTTCCGCCTTTCGCCGGGTAACGAGGTGCGTTTGCGCTACTCGTACCTTATCAAGTGTGATGAGGTTATCAAGGATGCAGAGGGTAATGTTGTTGAGTTGCGCTGCTCGTACGACCCGATGTCGGGCGAGGGCTCATCGAGCGATGGCCGCCGTGTAAAGGGTGTTATCCATTGGGTGTCGGCAGAGCATGCTGTTGAGGCTGAAATCCGCCTCTACAACCCATTGTTCAAGACCGAGGACCCATACGATACTTCGGAGGGACAGACCTCATGGCAGGACAACCTCAACCCTGAGTCGTTGATTGTTACGAAGGGTTATTTGGAGCCTGCATTGAAGGATGCACCTATCGGCACAACATACCAATTTGAGCGTGTGGGCTATTTCTGCCCTGATACCGACTCGACAGCCGAGCACTTGGTATTCAACCGCACCGTAACCTTGAAGGACTCGTGGGCGAAAATCAACAAATAGACGAGAGAAATGCAGAATTGCGCCGCAGGCCTAAATAAAAAGTACCATTAATTGTCAATTATCAATTGTCAATTGTCAATTTGAAAGATGAAGTTTCGTACCGAAATATCGTTGCAACCGGTTGCAGAGGGGATAGACCATAGCGCAAAAATTTTTGCGCTGGGTTCCTGCTTTGCCGAGAATATCTCGGAGCGATTGCGAAGAGCGAAGTTTTCGGTTACGACAAATCCTTTCGGGGTGCTGTTTAATCCGCTTTCTATTGCGAATGCGATTGAGCGATTGAGCGACACAAGGGCTTTTGCCGTGTGCGATATTCGCGAGGGCAAAGAGGGATTTTTCTCCTTCGATGCGCACTCCTCGCTCGATGGCAAAACGCATACAGAGATATTCGCAAACCTCAATCAAGCAGTGGCGCAAGGCTCGAAGGCTCTGCATGATGCCGAGTTGGTGATTTTGACCTTCGGTACGGCGTGGGTATATGAGCGAGAGGGCAAGGTGGTGGCGAATTGCCACAAACAACCTGCAAAAGAGTTTGAGCGCAGACGATTGTCGGTTGAGGAGATTGTCGAGCGATATAGAACCCTCTTTGAGGGCGTTTTGCGAGATAAGAGGGTTATTCTGACCGTAAGTCCTGTGCGCCATTTGGGCGATGGCTTGCAGGAGAATAGCCTCAGCAAGGCGATATTGCGCTTGGCGGTGGAGGAGTTGGTAGCGAAATATGAAAATGCACACTACTTCCCTTCGTACGAGATTTTGATAGACGACTTGCGCGACTATCGCTACTATGCCGATGATTTGGCGCACCCATCAAAGATGGCAGTGGAGTATGTGTGGGAGCGATTTTGCGAATATGCCTTGACGGACAAAGCGCGGGAATTACTGCCCAAAATAGAGCAGATTGTTTCGGCTGCGGAGCATCGACCATTCAACCCTGAAAGCGAGGAGCATCGAGCCTTTTGTCGCAAGATGTTGGCGAAAACGGAAACTATGCCGGAGATAGATTTCACTAACGAGAAGACTATTTTTGAGAGCTATTTATGAAGATTAACATCAAATATATTGCATTGATTGCGGTATTGTTTGCTGTCGTCACCTCGACCGCGAAGCCTCGCCTTGCGATAAACATCGTGGTAAGCGGTATGCGCCAAGGCGATATCGCTCGCTACGAGAAGAACTTCGGCAAGGAGGGATTTCTTCGCCTGAGAAACGAGGGAGTGGAATTTACCGAGTGCTATGCAGACTATGCCCCGACATCTTCGGAGGCTGGATTGGCTACACTCGTTACGGGAACACTACCCGCAACTCACGGAATCTTCTCATCAACGCTCTTCGATCGCACGACCAATAAGATGATAAGGCTGTGCAACAAGGAGGCATACTCCCCTTCGGGAATGCCATACACGGGCGTAGCCGACAACTACTCGACACAGCACTTCATGGTGCAAACTCTCTCCGAGGCTGCATTGTCATCCTACAAGAACAATAGGGTTATTACAATAGCACACTACCCTCTCTCTGCAATGATATTGGCAGGACGCAAGGGTGAATGCTACTGGATAGACAACAACGGTAAATGGGGTACGGCAAAGTGCTACACCGAGACTCTCCCTACATGGGTGCAGAGCTACAACAATGACGATATGAACAGAGTGTTTGCGACCGACACATGGTACGGTCGCTACACCCGCGACTACTATCGCAACAGTCGCAGTTCCGATATTGCCATATACGAAAAGAGTGGCGATAAGCGCCCTCGCTCACAACGCAAAGAGTCAGACAAGTGGATGGACAACCTTTTGCGAATGCCTTCGGGCAATATGGCTATCTTCGAGTTTGCGAAACGCGCCGTGAGCTCGTTGTTGCCACTACATATTGAGGATGAGTGCAAAGTGCTGAATATCTGTTTGGATATTCCGCGCACTATAGCTGAAAGATACGGCACGGACTCAATCGAGTACGAGGATATGCTCTACTCACTCGATATCTCGATCGCCGAGTTTTTGAACTTTGTATATGCCCAATCGCCCTCGCGTCAAGATATAGTTGTAACGCTCACCTCTGATGGAGGTGTAAGTCCTACAAAACTCGACAATGGCGACTCCTCGCGTTTCAATACGCGACAGTTTGAAGTCATTATGAACGCTTTCCTCAGCGCACGATACGGACAGGATAATTGGGTTTTGGGATATACAAACGGCTCGCTCTACCTCAACCACGATGTGGTCTACAAGCACAAGAAGAGCCTTGTCGAAGTGCAGAACGATGTAGCAGCCTTTGCCCTACAATATCGCGGTGTTGTAAATGCCATCACAGCCACCTCGCTGCGTTCGGCGCAATTCACACGAGGGGCTATGGCGTTGGTGCAGAATGGCTACAATCCTCGCCGATCGGGCGATGTGATGATTGTGCTCGAAGCCGAGCGCATAGAGTTAGATGCACAGCGGGTAGCGATGTCGGGTTCGACATACAATTATGACCGCCATATTCCGTTTATTATATGTGGTGCAGGCATCGCTCCACGACAGGAGTCGAAGCGTATTACGAATGAACAGATCGCGCCATCGTTGGCTATATTGATAGGCATAGAGAGGCCTCAATGTTCGGATGCTGAGGTGGTGATGATTAAATAGTGGATAGTTTTATGAGTGATAAGATACAAGAAGAGATTATCGAGGAGTTTTCGATGTTTGATGATTGGTTGGATAAGTACGACTATCTGATATCGTTGAGCGAATCATTGCCGGTTATAGCTCCTGAGCATAAAACCGAAGAGTATATAATTGAGGGCTGTCAATCCCGCGTATGGGTTGATGCGAGATTGGAAGATGGAAAAATCTACTACTCGGCCGATAGCGATGCCATAATAATCAAAGGATTGTTGGCGTTGCTTATCCGAGCGATGGGTGGGCGCACTCCGCAGGAGGTGGTCGATACCGAGTTGTATTTTATTGATGCGATAGGCTTAAAGGAGAACCTCTCGCCAACACGAGGCAATGGTTTGGTAGCAACAATCAAGCAGATGCGACTTTACGCTCTTGCCCTATTGAAAAAGAATTGATAACGAAATAGATTTATACAGAATACCTTAAATTGTCAATTATCAATTGTCAATTATCAATTTGAATATGATGACTCCCGAAGAGATACTACGAGTTGAAAAAGATATAGTTCTGACACTTAAAAATGTCTATGACCCGGAGATACCGGTCAATATATACGATTTGGGCTTGATTTACGAGATAGACTTCGATCCATCGGGCGAGGCCACTATCCGCATGACCTTGACTGCACCGAACTGTCCAATGGCCGATATGTTGGTCGAAGATGTCAACACGCAGGTTGCCAAGGTTAATGGCGTAGAGAAGGTCGATGTAATCCTCGTATTTGAGCCTGCATGGGATAAGTCGATGATGAGCGAGGAAGCCCTTCTCGAACTCAATATGTTCTAAGTACAAAAACGATGTTGCAATGTTCGACAAAAGCCCTTTGCAATCATCTACATCGCGCAAATGCGCTGAGGTATTGTCATCATTAGATAGACGACAACGCCGCGAGGTTATGTCACAACTCTGCTTTGACCGCATAGGAGAGAAGCAGGAATTCCTTGTCAATAGATATCACGATACAGACGATTGGAACGAAACGGCATATTTCATGCTGTTGCGAGGTCTCGATATCGGGGCTAATCGTGGAGCTTACGAGAGTTTAGCCCACATGTTGCCATACCGTTACATAAATCTCACAAACCACCACCGCCACACTATCGAGGCATTGCTGCTTGGTTGTGCAGGTCTGTTATCGCGATTGGCAGAGGTGATGCCCGACAACAAAGAGATTGCCGAGATGGTAGCCATATACGAGTACGAAGCCCACAAGTATAATCTTCCACAAATGGCACTCTCGGAGTGGCAACTCACCGTAAATCGTGGAAATAACCACCCAATAGTACGATTGTTACAGATTGCTAATCTGCTGTCGCAGCATCCACATCTGCTCGACACTTTCCTAAATTGCAGCAGCAAGCAGAGTGTCGAGGAGCTATTCTGCAACAGCGATATTCCGCGTTGGGCATACCGCTTTCTGATGCAGGGCACACATCGAGGTTCAATCTCGCGCGAGAAGGCGCATATCCTCGGCATAAATGTAGTGGCACAGATGCAGATATGCTACTCGGAGTATACCATGCGCAGCGACCTTGACACACGAGGTATTGAGCTATTGGAGGCTCTGCCCGCCGAAGACAATATCTTCGTACGCCGTTGGGCCAATATGGGCGTAGTAGCTGAAAGCGCACTCGAATCACAAGCTCTGCTGCAACTCTCGAAAGGCTATTGCGTCTCTATGTCGTGCGACAAATGCCCATTTAAGCGTTTTATCGACTCTGAATAGCGCGCTTCCGTAAAATACATTTGTATTTTCGGTATAAAATTCGTATCTTTGGGGCGTTTATAATGTGATTGAAATAACACATCGGAAATATGAGCGTATTAACAAACATAATCAAATTTATCTTCGGCAGTAAAGCCGATAAAGACCGTAAGGAAATTCAGCCTTATGTAGATAAAATCAAGGCCATCTATCCATCTATCGAGGCCTTATCAAATGACGAGTTGCGTGAGCATAGTGCAGCCCTTCGCAAGCGTATCGCCGACTTCATTGCAGAAGACGAGGCACACATCGTAGCCCAAAAGGCGAAGTTGGAGGATTTAAATATCTCGCTCAACGACAAGGAGAAGATATCGAAGGATATCGACCAGACCATAAAGCGTATTGACGAGAAGATTGAGAAGGTGCTCGATGAGATTCTTCCGGAGGCGTTCGCCATTATGAAGGATACGGCACGCCGCTTTACGCAGAATGAGCAGGTGGTGGTTACGGCAAATGATTTTGACCGCAACCTCGCAGCAAAGAAAGACTTTGTAAATATTGAGGGCGACAAGGCAATTTACGAAACCCATTGGACCGCCGGCGGAAACGATATCAAGTGGGATATGATTCACTACGATGTGCAGTTGTTTGGTGGCGTTGTGTTACACAAGGGTAAGATTGCCGAGATGGCTACGGGTGAGGGTAAAACCCTTGTGGCTACGCTGCCTGTATTTTTGAATGCGTTGGCAGGCAAGGGTGTCCACATGGTTACCGTGAACGACTACCTCGCAAAGCGTGATGCCGAGTGGATGGGACCAATGTATCAGTTCCATGGCTTATCGGTGGATTGTATAGATTCGCACCAACCAAACTCGGAGGAGCGCAGAAATGCCTATCTTGCAGATATTACCTTCGGAACAAACAACGAGTACGGCTTCGACTACTTGCGCGACAATATGGCATCTTCGCCATCTGATTTGGTACAGCGCAAGCACCACTTCGCTATTGTCGATGAGGTCGATTCGGTCTTGATTGACGATGCGCGTACGCCACTCATTATTTCGGGACCTGTACCAAAGGGCGAGGACCAACTCTTCGAGGAGTATCGCCCGGCGATTGAGTTCCTGTATGGCTTGCAGAAGGATTTTGTTACAAACCTCGTTGCAGAGGCGCGTAAGTTGGCAGCCGAGGGCAAGATGGAGGAGTGTGGTCTTTTGACCTATCGCGCATACAAGGGCTTGCCAAAGTATAAACCACTCATAAAATTCCTCTCGGAGCAGGGCATCAAGGTACAGATGCAGAAGACCGAGAATATCTATATGGCGGACAATAACCGCCGTATGCCGGAGGTGACGGACGAGTTGTTCTTCGTTATTGACGAGAAGATGAACTCGATAGAGCTTACTGACAAGGGACACGAGGCGTTGTCGAAGCGTGTGGGCGAAGATGGTTTCTTCGTATTGCCTGATGTTGGTGCAGAGATTGCCGAGTTGGAACAGCAGGAACTCTCGTTGGAGGAGAAGGCGCAGAAGAAGGATGAACTCTTGAATGATTACTCTATTCGCTCCGAGAGAGTGCATACTGTAAATCAGTTGCTCAAAGCATACGCAATGTTCGAGAAGGATGTCGAGTATGTTGTGATGGACAACAAGGTGAAGATTGTCGATGAGCAGACGGGCCGTATTTTGGACGGTCGCCGCTACTCTGACGGTCTGCATCAGGCTATCGAGGCGAAGGAGCGTGTGAAGGTTGAGGCTGCAACGCAGACCTTTGCAACCATCACCTTGCAGAACTACTTCCGTATGTACCACAAGTTGGGCGGTATGACCGGTACTGCCGAGACTGAGGCATCGGAGTTTTGGAACATCTACAAACTCGATGTTGTGGTTATTCCTACAAACCGACCAATTTTGCGTGATGACCGCGATGATATAATCTACAAGACCAAGCGCGAGAAGTATAATGCCGTTATTGCGGAGGTTGTAGAACTCGTCAAGGCGGGCAGACCTGTATTGGTAGGTACCACTTCGGTCGAGATTTCGGAGTTGTTGAGCCGAATGTTGAAGATGAAGGGTATCAAGCACAATGTGCTGAATGCTAAACACCATGCACAAGAGGCTCAGGTTGTTGCCGAGGCTGGTCGTCCGGGACAAGTTACCATTGCTACCAATATGGCAGGTCGTGGTACCGATATTAAACTCACCGAGGAGGTTAAAAAGGCAGGAGGTCTTGCAATTATCGGTACGGAGCGACACGAAAGCCGCCGTGTGGACCGTCAGTTGCGTGGTCGAAGCGGTCGTCAGGGAGACCCCGGTTCTTCACAGTTCTTCGTATCGTTCGAAGACGATTTGATGCGTCTGTTCGGTTCGGAGCGTATCGCTGCGATGATGGATAGAATGGGTATTCAGGAGGGCGAGTCTATTCAGGCAGGCATGATGTCGAGTGCCGTAGAGCGCGCGCAGAAGAAGGTCGAGGAGAATAACTTTGGTATTCGTAAGCGTTTGTTGGAATATGACGATGTGATGAATTCGCAGCGTGAGGTTATCTATACCCGTCGCCGTAATGCGTTGTATGGCGAGCGCGTGGAGATCGACCTCAATAATGCGATGTACGACTATGTGGAGGCGTTCCTCAATGAGCATGAGGATTATCCGTTTGAGGAGTTCTCGTTCGACTTGATTCGTGAGGTTGGTTTGCAACCATCGTTCGATGAGGAGAAGTACAAGAAGGCTCGCCGTGAGGAGTTAGTAGAGTTGCTTGTAGCCGACTTGCAGGCATTGGTGGCTCGTAGAGCAAAGGCTGTGGCTGATACCGTACGCCCTGTGATGACAAAGATATACGAGGAGCGTAAGGGACAGTTGGCAGATAGCAAGATGTACTTCCCACTCACTAACGGACACCTCGGATATAATGTTCCTGTCGAGTTGCAGAAGTGCAAGGATACCGATGGCGCAGAGATATACAGAGTATTCTCGAAGGTGGTGATGTTCACCACAATTGACGATGCATGGCGTGAGCACTTGCGCGAGATGGACGAGTTGCGCCAGAGCGTACAGAATGCATCGTACGAGCAGAAGGACCCTCTCCTTATCTACAAGTTCGAGTCGTTTGGCTTGTTCGAGAAGATGTTGCAGAGGGTAAATCGTGAGGTTGTTTCGATACTCTGTAAGTCGTACATTCCTGTTCAGCAGCAGAATCAGGAGTCATTGGAGCGAGCACGACAGAATCGTGCCAAGGTCGATGTTAATAAGTTGCAGGCATCTCGTATGGCGGCAGCGGCAGCAGCAGGTCAGGGCGACAAGTCGAAGCCGGCACCTATTCAGGTGGAGAAGAAGGTCGGACGAAACGAGCCATGCCCTTGTGGTAGTGGTAAGAAGTACAAACATTGTCACGGTAGATAACGATGGGAGCATACGCAGAGGAAAAACAGCGGAAATTGGATATTCGCTACTTGAAGATGGCACGCATTTGGGCGGAGAACTCATACTGCGTACGCCGTCAGGTAGGTGCGCTTATCGTGAAGGATAAGATGATTATCTCGGACGGCTACAACGGCACACCTTCCGGCTTTGAGAATATCTGCGAGAACGATATGGGCACGACAAAACCTTATGTTTTGCACGCCGAGGCAAATGCTATTACAAAGGTTGCCAAGTCGGCAAATAATTGCGACGGAGGTACGCTCTATGTTACGACATCGCCGTGTATGGAGTGCTCGAAGTTGATTATTCAGGCAGGTATCAAGCGTGTGGTATTCTCGGAGAAGTACCACAACACCGAAGGCTTGGATGTTTTGTCGAAGGTGGGTGTCGAGTTGGTGCATCTGCCACTTGATGATTAACAATTTTTTTACACAAACATATTTACAAACTATTAAAACACAAATTATTATGAGTTTCTTAACAAATGAGAAATTGACCATTGTCGGCGCAGCCGGTATGATTGGTTCGAACATGGCACAGTGTGCTATGATGATGAAGTTGTCGTCTAACATCTGCCTCTACGATCCATTTGCTCCTGCATTGGAGGGTGTAGCAGAGGAGTTGTTCCACTGCGGTTTTGACGGCATCAACCTCACATTTACTTCGGATATCAAGGAGGCGTTGACCGATGCTAAGTATGTAGTATCTTCGGGTGGTGCAGCTCGCAAGGCTGGTATGACTCGTGAGGATTTGTTGAAGGGTAACGCAGAGATTGCTGCCGAGTTCGGTAAGAACATCAAGCAGTACTGCCCAGATGTAAAGCACATCGTTGTTATCTTCAACCCTGCCGACATTACCGGTCTTATCACTTTGATTTATGCAGGTGTTAAGCCTTCGCAGGTTACTACTCTCGCAGCTCTCGACTCTACTCGTCTTCGCAGCGAGTTGGCTAAGTACTTGAAGGTTTCGGCTGACAAGGTTGTAAACCCTCGTACCTATGGTGGCCACGGCGAGCAGATGGCAGTATTTGCATCGACTACAACTGTTGATGGTACTCCACTTACTGATATTATCGGCACCGATCGTATGCCACAGGCTGATTGGGACGCTCTCCGTCAGCGCGTAATTCAGGGTGGTAAGAACATTATCGACCTCCGTGGTCGCTCTTCGTTCCAGAGCCCTGCACTCGTTTCGATTCAGATGATTGCAGCTGCTATGGGTGGTGAGGCATTCCGTTGGCCTGCAGGATGCTATGTAAACAATGGCGAGTTCAATAATATCATGATGGCTATGGAGACCAAGCTCGATGCTAATGGTGTTGAGGCTTTGCCGGTTAAGGGTACCGAGGAGGAGCACGCAACTCTCGTAGAGTCGTACAAGCACCTCTGCGCACTCCGTGACGAGGTTATCGCTATGGGTGTTATCCCAGCTGTTGAGGATTGGAACAAAATCAACCCTAACTTGTAGGATTTATTTCGATTTTCAATACTATGGAGTGTGTCCAACATCTGTTTTGGATACACTCTTTTTTTGTTGTATGTTGTACGAGTGTACCACCAACCCCACACCTATAAATATAACAATTGCGAACAACAGCGTGTCGGCTTGTAGCTTATCTAATCCCATTGCCACAGCGAGCGCAATGGCCACAACAGGCTGGATATAGGAGTATATGCTCGACACGGTGGGAGCAACAAATCGAAGCGAGTAGTTCAGAAGCAGATTTGGGAGGTATGTCGGCACAACAAGCACAAATAGAGCTGCTAAGACAATGCCCGTACTCATTGACGAGAAGTTGGTCGAAAGGATGTCGTGCGCACCTATGGGCAACATAATAATCGCCGAGATACAATAAATCCATCGCAGCAGTGTCGTTATGCGGTACTTCGCCACCAACCCCTTAAACCACACCATATAGGTAGCCGAGACGCACGCCCCGACAAAGACAAGCAGATTACCCACAAGCGTAGATTTTGCGTGCGTATCGCTACTGCTTGATACTATAATCGCCAAAGCTCCCGCCATACCGAGCAAGAGTCCGACAACCTTCATCTTGGTAAAACGCTCCCACCCCACAAGCACCGACAGGAGAAGCACCATAAGAGGTGTTGTGATGCTTATAATCGAGCCATCTATGGGGGATGTCTGCGCGAGTCCGAACATCAAGCACAACTTTCGCGCAATGCCGATAAGTATCGCTGCGCCGAAAATCTTAGCCCTATCGGCAGGCTCTACCCTCTCGGCTCGCTCCCACAGCAGCGGCAACAACGACCATACTGCCGCAACAACCAACGATGCCGAGACCATTGCGAGTGGCGAGATATACTTGCCGAGCAGGAGATTATAGAGAGGAAAATCGCACGCCCATACAATATTACATAGTATAAGGGATATGTGAGCTGTTTTGACATTTTGTACATTCATAACAGTTTGCAGAGTGGCAAAATCCGTACCTTTTTTATTCGATAATAAGAGTCTATTGAGCAGGAATAGTTATGTACAATATTGATGGATTTTATACATTTTTCTTGTACAAATTTGGAGAATATAAAAAAAGTTTCTACCTTTGCCCTGCTTTTAGCAAGAGAATGCTGTTGTAGCTCAGTGGTAGAGCACTTCCTTGGTAAGGAAGAGGTCACGAGTTCAAGCCTCGTCAACAGCTCTGAAGAACTAAAGAGGCAACGAGAATGCCACCCAGTTTTGGGTGGCATTTCTAATTGATATAGAGGTATATGCTTGCATACAAAGCCCCTATAACTGAAACAGTCCCTGAGTTATCGGTGAGGTTGCATATACAAAAGTGAGGCTTGTACTATCGTGCAAGCCTCACTAAAAATTGCAGACTCCGTAAGCCGAGTTCTGTTTTAGTCCATCATTTATCTACGATGGCAATCACTTGCCACCTCTAGCGGTTTACCCCTCGGCATTGGGCGAGCAACCCTTAATTGCCGATATACATAACCTTGCAACCCGTGAGGCGTACTGACCGAGCGACATTGCTGCCCTCGCGGTGGGCTCTTACCCCGCCTTTTCACCCTTACCCTGACGCATCCCGAAAGACACTTACTGCCCGGGCGGTTATTTTCTGTTACGCTACTATACCCTCTCGAACATCAAGCCGTTAACTTGCACGGTGCTCTGCGTTGCTCGGACTTTCCTCCCCCTCTTGCGAGGCAGCGATGAACCGAATCTGCGCTGCAAAGATAATAAAAAGAGAGCAAACAAAAGTTAAAAGAGGTGCGTTTTTAAAAATTATCCGTTTGCAACCCTTATATATTCGTTGGTTATAACCGTAGGGTGTTCGCGGCGAAAGAGGGCAGGAGTGGTACGATAGCGTTGTTTGAAGAGTTTAATAAAGTGCGATATATTGGAGAAACCGCACTCGACTCCAATCTCCGATACGGTATAATTTGTCGAGGAGAGCATAATCTTGGCACGCATAAGTCGTTGTTCTACAATCCAACGATGCGGAGGCATATTGAAGAGTTTGCGAAACTCCTTCTTGAAAGATGTGAGTGAGCGATGAGTTTGATCTGCAAGCTCCTCGATAGAGATATCGTTAAAAATATTATCATAGATAGTATTCATAAATTGTCCCGACAGTGTATCTGCCGAGCGCACTATCTTGCGCCGCATACAGCCATCGTTGTTTGTGAGGATAAGATATATCAATTCGTTGAGTTTTATGCGTTGTCCGATATCGTTGTGCAGCAGCCCGGAGTTGCGCAACGAAAGGTCTATGCCCAAGAAAAAGTTACGGAGTGATTCATGGCTTGCCTCAATGGCGAAATTATTACGAGAACACTTCGGGCAAGAGTGTATTGAAGAGAATGATATGCCATAGTTGATATTCAATGCAAATATCACTCGTTGCAGAGTCTCTCTGTTCAGGCAGAACTTAATCTGCTCAAAACGGCCATTCTCTCCCACTATATGTTCGATATAGTGGTGGCCTGCATCAAGGAGAAATAATTCCCCCTCATTCACGGCATAGCAGTTGTCGTTATAGTAGAGATACTTCGTACCCGACAATATGTAGCCGATGGTTATTCGCGAGGTAGATGTAGCAAGAACGCCAGAGTTCTCTCGCTCGGTAATCTTCACAACATCGACATCGGAAAAGTGGTGATCATTTGTAGAGGTGTTATTCATGGTATGTTGGTTAAAAATATTGCAACAAATAGCGAAGGAGTGCTGTGGAACAACCTTCGCATTGCAAATATATCTCAATAAGATATACCATGGTAGGTTTTCAACCAATCAAACCACAAAGAGGTCTATATAGTACATAAAATCGTTAAACCACCTATTTTTTAGAGCAAAACAGGTGGTGTTGTGTAGAAAATTTATTATATTTACGATGCATAGTGTTCCTCCTTCGAACAGAGCTGCATTGACAATAATACATTGTGAACATAGGGTTCATATCGAGGCAGTAATAATACCTGCGAGCCTATACCCTAATCTGCGAGCGTAGAGAACTCTCGATACTCCTCTTTTCCCTTTTCGGGTGCAAGTACGAAATAGACGCTGATGCTGTCGCATAGGCTTTTGGCCAAGGCGATAGCATCTTTTTCGTCTGATGCCATAAATGCGGTAGCAAGGGCATCTGCCGTAGCGCATCGTGGAGCAATAACCGTTGCCGAAAGGAGCGAAGTTGTCTGCGAGCGTCCTGTTTGCGGATTGAGGGTGTGGGATATACGCTCGCCCTGTTCGTTGTAGTAGAAACGGCGATAGTTGCCCGAAGTGGCGAGTGCCGAGCCACTAATCTGCACCACCTTCTGCTGATATTTTCCGGGAGTTTGGTTATTTTCAAACGGAGTATCGATACCCACTCTCCAAGCGATACCTTTGGCATTTACACCCTTTGCGCAAATCTCTCCACCGACCTCCGCAATGTAGTTCTTGCAGCCTTGCGCGTTGAGCCACTCGGCAATCAAATCGACAACATAACCCTTGGCAATCGAATTGAGGTCAATCTGCAAACGCTTGTCGCTCTTTACGATGCGACTATTTTCGAGTTGAAATTTCGAAAAACCAACAAATTGAATGAGCGAGTCGATATTGGGTTTCGCCTCACGATTTTTGGCAGCAAAGCCGTAGGCATCTACTAACGGTTTAACCGTGATATCGTAACGAGGAGTCAGAGCATTTATCTTCGATGCAAGGCAGATATTTCGCGCTATATGAATATCCACCGAGTCGGTTTGGTTACGGTTGATGCGACTTAATAATGAGGTCGGGTTGAAGATAGACATCGAGGCTATTGCCTCCTCGTTTATGCGCTGCATCTCCTCAAAAATTTGCTGATTTGAGAGCGAAGTTTCGGCTACGATATGGTATGTAGTACCGAGCATCGCCCCATCAACAGTGCGATATTGCGGTGTGGTAGAACAACCTGCCAAAAGCAGAGCAATGATAACTATAAACCACTTCATTTTGTCGGAAATTTTCGTTCGAGCAACGCTTCGGAGTCCTTCACGGCGTAGCGGTACCAATCATAGAGAGTACGAGTGCGCTTCTCCTCGGAGAGGTGCCAATCGCTACATTCGAGGCGCATGCGTTGCGACAACA
>JAZSOV010000002.1:0-24433 GCA_045537095.1 Alistipes sp. | reverse complement strand
GAAAAATAATAAGTCCTACGAGATTAAGGTTACACAGGACCCTAACGCAGGTATTATGCAACTTACGGTTGCTGCTAACGAGGTGCTCTACACCACCGTTTTCGACACTCAAATCCAACTCTACAATCAGAATGGCTTTGGAGGTAACCTTATCAGCCACTCCTACGATACGGAGAAGGGCTATGGCTCTATCCGCTTCGATAACTATGTTACCTCTATCCCGTCAAAGGCATTTAAGGACTGCACCACTTTGGAGAGCATCTACTTGCCGGAGGGTATAACCTATATCGCTCCCGATGCATTTGAGGGTTGTACAAACCTCAAATATATCATCAGCCCTAACTCGGACAACAATACAATGTTTATATATAATGGAGAGTTAATGGCTATTGCTCCCGGACTAACAGATGTTACTATACCGAAGGAGGTAAAGCTTCTTAGTGGCGTTGTATTCCATAACTCAAAGGTGGAAAACCTCACCCTTTATGCAGGCACTACCATAGATGCTTACGCCTTCCAAAATAATGAGACATTGAGAACCTTGACGATAATAGATTTAGAGCGCGGAAATGGCAGAATCGCTAATTTTGCATTCAAACAGTGTTCCAAATTAACAAATGTAAGTATTGGTGAAGGTGTTACTTCGATTGGATATGAGGCATTCTATAATTGCAGTAGCTTGACAAGTGTAACAATTCCAAGTAGTGTTACTTCGATTGAATATGAGGCATTCTATCAGTGTTCGCAATTAAGACAAGTAAGAATTGGAGAAGGCGTTACTTCGATTGGAGGGTATGCATTCTTTGGTTGCAGTAGTTTGACAAGTGTAACAATTCCTGATAGCGTTACTTCGATTGGAGGGAATGCATTCTCTGGTTGCAGTAGTTTGACGAGTGTAACAATTCCAAGTAGTGTTACTTCGATTGAAGATAAAACATTTTATAATTGCAGTAGTTTGACAAGTGTAACAATTCCAAGTAGTGTTACTTCGATTGGAAATTATGCATTCGAAGGTTGCAGTGGTTTGACAAGCATTAACATTCCTCGTAGCGTTACTGCGATTAAAAATAGGGCATTCAGGGATTGTCAGGGCGAGTTAATAATCGATAGTAAAACATTTTTTGAAAAAGATTACACATCAAGCAACTATCCAATGAATAGTAGTTCTAGTTGGCTTTCTGGTAGTAAATTTACAAAATTGACAATTGGCGAGAATATAACAAAAATTGGAGCATATACATTCTACAAATACACTAGTTTGACAAGTGTAACTATTCCTGATAGTGTTACTTCGATTGGAGATAATGCATTTGGGCAATGCACCTTACTCAAAGACACATATGTGATTATAGCCAATCTGGCTACATATGCCGAATCTAATGACATATACAATATTTCGGGCAACAAACATCTATTGGTAAATGGTGTAGAAATAACAGAATTGGTAGTCCCTGATAGCGTTACTTCGATTGGAGATTATGCATTCCATAAGTGCAGTGGCCTGACAAGTGTAACTATTCCTAATAGCGTCACTTTGATTGAAAGATATGCATTCAATGGTTGCAGTAGTTTGAAAAGTGTATATTGCAAACCTACAACTCCTCCAAAGGGACAATCGTATATGTTCGAAGAAAATGCTGTGGGGCGTAAGATTTATGTGCCACGCAATTCGGTAAAAGCATATGAATCGGCACAATATTGGAGCGACTATGCTGCGGATATCGAGGGTTACGACTTCTAAAACTTTATAACTATGAAGAGACTATTTTTAGCAATATGCGTGGTGCTGGTTGCCGTAGCATGCGACAACAGAGAGGGTGGCAACGAGCCATTGAAGCAGTATGCCATAGGCGATGTATATGATGCTGATGGCGTGCAGGGCGTGGTCTTCGCAATTTCGGAGGGTGGCATTCACGGCAAAATCGTAAGCGTAGAGGAGACCGCCGAGAAGGTGGATTGGAGAACCGCAAACTTGTGGTGCAAAGGTCTGGGCGAGGGCTGGTACTGCCCTAATATCGACGAATTGGCCGCAATACACGGTGTTGTCGGAACTATAAACAAAACGCTCGAAGGTCTTGGCGCAGAGAATATTAAGGCAACATTCTATTGGTCATCGGAGTCGAAAAACGAAGATTATGCCTACTATGTCAGTATGATGGGTGGCGCTTCAAACCACGCCAGCAAAGGTTTTACAACCCTTGCCCGAGCAGTGAAGGCGTTCTAATTCAGCTATCAAGTTGATTTCTAACTAAAAAAGTAGCCTTTTTTCGGGGCTACTTTTTTAGTGTCTTGAACGAGAGGATGTGCCACGAAATTCCGATGGCAAGGAGTGTCATCAGCACCTGCGCCCACCACCACTCATCGACCACTGCAAAGATGCAGTAGCCTATTGTGAGCCACACCATCGACACCGATACAATCTTTGCTCGTAGCGGTATGGCACGATATTCTCTGAAATTGCGGATATACTCGCCAAAGACTTTGTGGTTGAGCAACCACTCGTAGAGTGCAGGCGAAGCCTTAACCCACACCGCCGCCGATAGGAGTAGAAATGGGGTAGTGGGCAACATGGGGAGAAACATTCCCATAACACCAAGTGCGAGCGATATGCAACCAACTATGATTAAAAATATCTTCATATTTGTGCTACAAAGATACAAAAATTTATATCTTTGTAGTACAAATGTAATTGACAATAGACAATTGGTGATTGGTAATTAAGGTATATATCTAAAAATCAGAACAATATGGAGAAAATAGGTATTGCTTGCGACCATGCAGGCTACGACTTGAAGGAATTTTTGACAGGTTATCTCTCTGCCAAAGGTTTCGAGGTATTCGATTTTGGTTGCCACTCGGAGGAGAGTTGCGACTATCCGGATTATGCACACCCTATGGCTGATGCGCTCGAAAATGGCGAGTTTCCACGCGCCGTGGGCATCTGTGGCTCTGGCGAGGGTATGGCTATCACGCTGAACAAGCATGCCAAGGTGCGTGCATCGCTTTGCTGGTTGCCTGAAATAGCTCATCTTACACGCCAGCACAACGATAGCAATGTGCTCGTCTTGCCGGCTCGCTTTATCTCGAATGAGGAGGCAGTGGCAATTCTCGAAGAGTGGCTCACAACCGAGTTTGAGGGCGGCCGCCATGCCAATAGAGTTGCCAAGATTGTAAGGTAGTCTAAGTGGCTTGACGATAAGATATTAAACCCTAAAATGAAGAGAGCAAGGTTAATCCTCGCTCTCTTCTATTTTTAGGCGTTTGGCGGTTTTAACACCTAACTCTTTAATGCCCTCGACTCGTGAGAGAAGATTGCCCTTGCCACTCGACAACTTCTTGTGCGCCTCCTCGTAGACCGCATTTGCCTTATCGAGGTGCTTGCCGATATCCTCCAAGTCGCCGACAAAGCCGACAAACTTGTCGTACAACTTGCCCGTTTCATCTGCAATCTTCAAGGCATTTTTAGTCTGCTTATCCCTAATCCAAAGTTGATACATCAGTTTCAGCACCGAGATAAGATGTGTTGGGCTGATTATCACAATATGACGCTGATAGGCACTCTCCCACAACTCTTTGTCGGCATTCAGTGCTGCCAAGTATGCCCCCTCATTCGGCACAAACATCATCACAAAGTCTGCCGCATTCTGCACATATTTCGGATACTCCTTGCGCGCCAACTCGTCAATATGTTGCTTCACCGAACGCAAGTGCGCTGCCAATGCCGCAGGTTGCTCCTCTGCCGAGGCATTCACATAGTCGGTATATGCCGTAAGTGATACCTTCGAGTCTATAACAAGGCTCTTGCCCTCAGGTAGATAGAAGACCGCATCGGGGCGCAACTGTCCGCCATCTTCGCCCTTAATTTTTGAGCCATCTTCATTCTCGGTCGCTTGCAAAACATAGTTCACACCCTCCTCCAAGCCCGACTTTTCGAGCAATTGTTTCAGAAGCATCTCGCCCCAATCGCCTTGCACCTTCGAGTTGCCTTTGAGTGCCAGAGTGAGTTCCTTCGCCTCGCGGCTGATGGTATTGTTCAGGTCGGTCAAATCTTTGATTGTATCTCGCAGAGATTTAACCTCACTAACCTCCCCCGTATAGCAGTCGTGAATGGTCTTTTTGAGATTTTCGAGGTCGCTCTTGAACGGTGTAAGTATCTCGCCGAGTTGGTTGCGGTTGCTCTCGCGCATAACCTTCGACTTCTCATCGAAAATCGAAGCAGCAATCTCACGGAAAACCATCTCCGACTCTGTGCGCAGGTTTTTGCGCTCCTCTGCCTGCTGGCGTAGCTGCTCGTCAAGGCGTGCATTATCAGCTCGCAAAGAGATATTTTCTGAGCGACACTCCGCCAACTCCGACTTTGTCTGCTCTGCCTCTGCCTGCTTTTGGGTAAGCAGTGTTTCGGTTGCCACACTGCGCGTACGAGCCGCAAAATATCCACACACTGCACCCACACCGAGTGCTACCACCGCAACTGCAAATATGACGATATACTCCATACTCTCTCTTCATCTATATTTATTGCAAAGGTATAAAAAAAAGTGTGTCCGAAAAAATTTCAAACACACTCAATTCGTATTTAGTATACTTTATTTCTCTATGAATGCTGTGTACTCCTCTGCCGAAAGCAATGCATCAACCTCCTCAGGAGCCGACAACTTAACCTTAATCATCCAACCTTCACCGTATGGATCCTTGTTTACGAGAGCAGGGTCAGCATCGATAGCAGGATTAACCTCTACAACCTCGCCCGATACAGGAGTGAAGGCATCACTAACGGTCTTTACAGCCTCGATAGTTCCAAAGATATCACCGGCAGCGAGAGTCTCACCCTCGGTCTGTACATCAACGAATACGATATCGCCGAGCTCGCTCTGAGCAAAATCGGTAATACCAACATAGGCGTACTCGCCCTCTACTCGACACCACTCGTGGTCATTCGAATACTTCAATTCAGCAGGAATGTTTGCCATAATTTTGTAGTTTTTAAGTTAAGCTATTGTTTGTTAATAAAATTTTCTATTCAGCCTTTATTCTACAAAGGTAATTAAAAAATTATAAATTCCACCTCTTTGAATAAATAATCTTTAATTTTTCCCGATTTATCCTCCAACTTCAATGCTCCCGAAGGCTCTGTACCACGAATTGCTGCTTGAAATCTCTCGCCCGTAGGCAGAGCGTATGTGTGCCACTCGTTCAAGCGATACAATAACTCATTATAACGCTTGTGTAACGCACAATCGTTATTTAATTGACAATTGACAATTGACAATTGACAGTTATCGGAATTTTTAATTCTTAATTCTTCATTCTTAATTTCGCGAAGCGCATTGTAGTTGCGTTGCAGATGTTTAAAAAAATTCTGCAATACCTCCTCTGTATTAAGCTCTCGACCAAGTAGTTGCGCCATTGACACAGGGTTTGGTATCGCACTGTCGAACTCGGTTTGGTTGATGTTTATGCCAATGCCCACAATCGTACGGCGTAGGGTGGTCGCAGCGAGTGAGTGCTCAATAAGTATACCCACCAACTTCCTATCGCCGACATAGATGTCGTTTGTCCACTTTATCTTCGCATCAATACCATATTCGGCAAGCATATCCACCAACGACAACGCTACAACCTCCGATACCGAAAACTGCTCCGTGATAGGTACGAAAGTTGGCTCCAACACCACCGAGAAGGTCAAATTTTCCCCTTTGCGGCTATGCCACTCGTGGCCGCGCTGACCTCGCCCTGCTGTTTGGAAATCTGCCCACACAACATCCCCCTCGCGATACTTCTCGTCACGAGCATCATCGTTGGTCGAACTTGTTATATCGAGGTGGTAAATCATAATTTCTAAGCTTGAACGCCGAAGTCGCGGAGTGCATCGTTCAAGGTTGTCTTCTTGTCGGTAGACTCCTTGCGTTTGCCGATAATCAAGGCACACGCCACGCTGAACTCTCCCGCAGGGAACTTCTTTGGATAGGAGCCGGGTATAACCACCGAGCGCGCAGGGACATAACCTTTATAGGTTACAGGCTCCTCGCCCGTAACATCTATGATGTGTGTCGAGCCCGTGATTACGGTATTCGAGCCTATGACAGCTTCGCGACAGATATGTGCACCCTCGACAATAATAGCACGCGAGCCGATAAAGCAGTTATCCTCGATAATTACGGGGGCAGCCTGCACAGGCTCCAATACGCCACCTATACCAACACCGCCCGAAAGGTGTACATTCTTGCCAATCTGCGCGCACGAACCTACGGTAGCCCAAGTATCGACCATAGTACCCGTATCGACATAAGCACCTATATTTACATACGATGGCATCAGCACCGCACCTGCCGAGATATATGCTCCGTAGCGAGCCATTGCGTGAGGCACTACACGCACACCGAGCTTCTCGTAGTCGTGTTTGAGGTCGATTTTATCGTACCACTCCAACTCGCCTGCACGCATTGTGCGCATCTTCTGAATGGGGAAGTAGAGGATAACCGCCTTCTTCACCCACTCGTTCACTTGCCACTTGCTGTTCTCTAAATCTATCGGCTCGGCACAGCGCAACTCGCCCTTATCGACCGCCTCGACAACGGCACGAATGGCTGCACGAACATCCTCCTTTTCGAGCAGCGCGCGTTCCTCCCACGCCTGCTCGATTATCGCTTTTAGCTCCGAAAAATTACTCATTCTATTTACTTCTCAGTCTTGTTATTATTATCCAACGGATAGTACTTATCGCCAAGGTCAAACTTTACGAACTCCTCGTAGTCGAACTTCCAACCGGGGTATGCCAACTCCATAGCGCGGCGATATATCTCGGCACGCGAAGGGGCATTAAATCGCCGATGCATACGATTCGAACGCATAAGACTTGTTTCGGTTGGGCGGTACAGATTGGAGTAGCTGCAAGCTCCCTTGAATACGCCAATCTTCTCCTCGGCATATCGAGGGTCCTCGATAAACTTTGCCCACTTAACCTTCTTCGAATCTGACTCCAAATCTACATTTGCTCTGGTAGACTTCTTCTTGTATGTCCTCCACAAGCCGTTCTTGTTGTACTCATCGAGCAGGTAACCAAAGGCGTGACCACCGAACTCGTGCCAAACAAGTGCGTTGAAATCTCGGTTGGTTGTAGAGTTGATAGCTATTCGGATATTACGCTTCTTGTCGCCATCGCGTACGGTTCGGCTATATTCCACACCTTCATATTGTGTAGAGTTGGCAATCATCACCACAAAGACGGTACCATCCTTAAATTCGAAACCGGCATTTGTTACACCCTCCTTGCAAGCATCAAATACCCCCTGCTTTTGGAATGGGCGTTCAGCTTTTACCCCTTTTGGCTTTTTCAACCAATAACCAAAACGCGATTCGATAGGATTGTCATATTGACTTACGCCCCTTGTTTGTGAGTGAGTTGCGATGATGTATACATTGAAAAGGCTCTTCAATTGGCTGAATGGCTTTATGTCGAAGAGAGCATTGGCAGCTCGCTCCAACCAGTAGTCGGCTGTACCTCCTACGGCATACTCGGCCTTGTCGAAGCCCTCGCCTACGACATAGATATTGATACCCGCACCCTCGGTCGCCTTGTGGTAGAGGCGGCAATGGTTGTCGGGGTAGTGTCCGTTTACAGGGTTGAGGTCTACATCGCAATCGACAAACAAGCGGAAATTGCTATACTCCTTCTGCTGAGGGTAGCATTTGATTTTGTACGATACGGTAGGGATGCGATGGCGAGGAACATACAGTGTGGTCGTTGCTAACTGGTTGTTCTTGACATCTATGACACACTTGTCAGGCAACCAAGCCAACGAGCGAGGCAACTGTCTCGTGAGATTGTTATCCGCCAATATAATCTGTTTTAATCTCGGGAAAGCGTAAAATACATCGGGCAACTTACCTTGCAAGTTATTGTCTTTGAGCTTGATATGTGTTACATAACCCTCGCTGTCGCAGGTTAGTCCTTCCCAAGAGCTAAGGCCTGACTTGGTGTTGCCCCAGCCACTTTTGCGACTCCATTTCTTGCCCTTTGTCGCTTTGAAGAGTGCCAAGAGTGCACCCTCCTGATTTGGCTTGCAGTCAATGACGATTGGTTTGCCCTTGTGTGGTTTGGCAGTGATAGACTCCTTACCTGCAACAATTGACTTGAAGGCGAATTTAGCCTTGTCGCTACCGCTGCACAGAGTGAAGTTATCGCCACTCGAAAGCGTGATTTTACAGTTGTTTGCATCTACCTGCTCAACCTGCGTTGCATAGGCAAAAGCACCTACTCTTTCGCGTAGTAGCTTTATCTCCTGAGGTGTCTGAGCCATAAGTGCTACCGAATAGCAGATGGCTGCGATAAAAAGTGTAATTCGCTTCATAATATTTTAGGGTTATAATTTTTTCAAGTTTAGTTGTTGCTCTTCTGCGGCAGTGGGTAGTATTTGTCGCCCATATCGAACTTTACGAACTCCTCGTAGTCGAACTCCCAACCCGGGAAGGCCTGTTTCATTATCTTCTTATAGATTGCAGCTCGCGATGGCGCGTTGAACTCCAAGCCTTTACGGAATGTATCTCTCATAATACTAGTTTTGGTTGCTCGATAGAGATTTGCGCAGTTCAAGGAGCCTTGATATACGCCAATCTTCTCCTCTGCATAGCGAGGGTCCTCGATAAATTTTGCCCACTTAACCTTCTTAGGGTCTGACTCCAAGTCTACATTTGCCGATGTGGTGGTCTTTTTATAGGTCTTGTTTAATCCACCTTTACGATTATATTCATCGCGCAAACTTCCATAGGCGTGGCCACAGAACTCGTGCCATACCAATCTGTGATAACCATCCGACGAAGTTTGAACGAGAGCAACTCTCATCTTTCGTTTTGAGCCATCGCTCTCCTTAGCATAACGAGTGTTTACATATGCGCTGCCGTTAGATGTGTTGGCTGCAGTGAAAATATATACTACTTCATTTTCGTCATCTTTAAACTCGTGACCAGCCTTTGTTACACTATTTTTGATTGTTTCGTAGAGCTCTTGATTATTAACCTTGGTTTTATTACCCTTGGCCCTCTTCATCCAGTTTCCGAAACGAGAGTATCGCGCACTATTGCCGAGAGAGATACCTCGCTCCTGCGAGTATGCATAGACGATATAGACATTAAAGAGGTGTTTCAGCTGGCTATACGGTCTAATTTTGAATATATCCTCCGCTGTGCGCTCCAACCAATACTCTGCGGTGCCTCCCTTAGCACACTCAGCTTTGTCGTATCCATCTCCTACAATGAAGATGTCAATACCTGTACCCTCAGTCGCCTTGCTGTATACAACGCACTCATTGTCAGCATAGTAGCCGTTGGTTGGGTTGAGGTCTACATCGCAGTCGATAAAGAGTCGGAAGTTCGCAGCCTCAGGATTTTGAGGATACCACTTGATACGCTGAGCAGCGGTTGCAATATGCTGACGAGGGACATATATTGTTGTCTCGGAGAACATATTGCGCTGCAAAAGAGCTTTGCAGCCATCAGGTGTCCATACCAACGAACGAGGCACTTGTCCTGTGATTTTATTGTCTCTCAAATCCACCTTCTTCAACTTAGGAAAAGCGTAGAATACATCAGGCAAATTACCTTGCAAGTTGTTGTCTTTGAGCTTGATATTGGTTACATTACCTTCGCTGTCGCAGGTGATACCCTCCCAAGTGTCGAGGCCCTGCTTAGTGTTGCCCCAGCCTTCGTTGCGAGTCCAATTTTTACCTTCGGTAGCTGTGTAGATAGCCATCAATGCTCCTGTTTGGTCGAGCTTGCGACTGATAACTATCGGCTTGCCTTTGTGAGGTTTTGCAGTTATGGCATCCTCCTTAACAACGACAGACTTGAACGGTCTATTCTTGTCTTTCTTATTTTTGCCATAAAGGAGTGTGAAGTTTTCGCCACTTGAAAGTGTGATTTTGCAGGTGTTCGCATCTCCCTGCTCAACCTGCGTTGCATAGGCAAAAGCACCTACTCTTTCGCGTAGTAGCTTCATCTCCTGAGGTGTCTGAGCCATAAGTGCTACCGAATAGCAGATGGCTGCAATAAAAAGTGTAATTCGTTTCATAATATTTTAAGATTAGAGTTTTTAGGTATTAGTTTGGTTATTGGTTATTGGTGTTCTGTGGCAGAGGGTAGTACTTGTCGCCCATATCGAACTTCACGAACTCCTCGTAATTGAACTTCCAGCCCGGAAAGGCCTTAGACATAATTCTTTTGTATATCTCGGCGCGCGATGGGGCATTGAAACGAAGTTTGCTATTGCCACCTCGGCGCATAATGCTGGTCTCGGTAGCACGGTATACATTGCTGCAATTAAATCCTCCTTTATACACGCCAATCTTCTCCTCTGCATAGCGAGGGTCTGCGATAAACTGTGCCCACTTCACCTTCTTAGGGTCTGACTCCAAGTCGAGGTTAGCACTCTTGATTTCAGGTTTCTGGAAGAGCTTATCCTCCTTACCCTTGCGTGGTGTATATTCGTCAAGCAGGCCGCCAAAGGCGTGTCCGCCGAACTCGTGCCAAATAAGCGGATTGAATCCTCCGGGGTGAGTAGGGTTGATAGAGATAGACATCAAGCGTCCCTCCTCGCTACCATCTTTTACTCTGCGGCTATACATCATACCACGATATAAGCCATTGTTGGTGCTGTTTAACACTGCTAATACATACATTCGCCCATCCTTGATTGCATATCCGGCCTTGTTCATACTTGACTCACAAACATCGAACATACTCTGCGACCTAAATACGGTGTTAGATCTCTTGGTAGGCTGTTTCTGCCAAGATTTGTAGCGGCAATCACGCCTATTGTTAAAGAGCCCTGTTCCACGCTCGTTGGAGTAACCATAAACGAGGTATATATTGAAAAGGTGTTTCAACTTGCTGTATGGCTCGATGTCGAATACCGCATCGGCAGCTCGCTCCATCCAGTAGTCGGCTGTGCCACCTACGGCGTGCTCAGCTTGGTCATAACCATCACCAACAACATAGATATCGACACCGGCACCCTCGGTTGCCTTGTGGTATAGACGACAAGAATTGTCAGCGCGATAGCCATTTACGGGGTTGAGGTCTACATCGCAATCGACAAAGAGGCGGAAATCGTAGAACTCCGGATGCTGAGGATAGCAGCGGATATTTTTTGCCACATACTGAATACGCTCGCGCGGTACATAGAAGGTGGTTTGTGAAAACTTGTTGTATTGAATGTTTACATGACACTTGTCTGGCAACCAAGCCAATGAACGAGGCAACTCGCCAGTGAGTTGATTCTTATTGAACAATACCTGACGCAACTTCGGAAAGGCATAGAATACATCAGGTAGTTTGCCCTGCAAGTTGTTGTCGGTCAGTTTGAGTCGCGTTACATATCCCCACTTGTTGCAGGTTACGCCTTCCCAACCTCTAACGCCGTTTTCGAAGTTTCCCCAGCCCTTGTTGCGATTCCACGATTTACCCTTTGTAGCCTTGAAGAGAGCCATCAACGCACCCTCTTGGTCGGGCCTACGACCAATCTTGATTAACTTGCCTTTGTGAGGCTTTGCTGTTATCATCTCCTTCTTGATGTCGAGCGACTTGAAGGCAAATTTAGACTTGTCTTTACCACTGCACAAGACCATACTGTCGCCACTCGACAACCAAATCTTGCACTCGGTGTCGCTGATTTTCTTGACCTTCTTAGCGTATGCAAAGCACTTCAATCGCTTGTTTAACAATTGTATCTCCTGCGGAGTCTGAGCCAAAAGCATTGTGGCCTGAATGAGTGCTACAAAAAGAATTAAAAGTCGTTTCATTGTAGTTGATTATTTTATTTAGTTTCTATTTTTTCTCCTATCTCCTCGCTACAAGTCCGTTGCCCACTCTCCTTTTGCTCCCTCGTAGATTACGAGGTGGTGGGGTAGTAGCGATTTCAAAGCGATATAGGTGTCGTAAATATTTACGCCCGAAGTCTTGCCTCTGGCTATTGCATAGCCGATAACTGCCCCGTAGCCCTTTGTCGAGTTTAGGGCGTGAATATTACGCCACAGGTAACTCTCACTCCATACGGGGTTGTTGCTCGGATTGCCCTCACGACGAATGTGGTCGCCAAGTAGGGTGGTGTCGATAGGGGTGCGCACCACGACATATAATCCGCGTCTTTCGCACTCCTCAATAACTTTGTAGGTCCCCTTGTCGAGAGTTATGATTATGCCGTTGTAGCCAAACTTCTTCACCTCGTCAAGGCTATTTACAGCATCATACTCCACGAAGTTAGGCACGATTTTTTCGTTATTGATAAAGAGTTGTTTGTTGCGCAGTTCGAGTTGGCGTAGTGCG
Source organism: Alistipes sp. (assembly GCA_045537095.1). GTDB lineage: Bacteria > Bacteroidota > Bacteroidia > Bacteroidales > Rikenellaceae > Alistipes. Next base: position 12,115 of record JAZSOV010000002.1, on the reverse strand, counting down.
ACTTTGCGGCTTATGCACTCGGCAATGCGGTTATCGATGCGGTTCTCCAAGTCGAGGCGTAGCTGCGTAGGCGCATCTGCTCGCCACAACGCCTTGGCAGGTACGATGCAGGCGAAACGCAACGAGTCCTCGCGTCTCATATCGAGGGTAAGCTCGCGATATCCCTCTGCCACAAGAGTTGTGTCATTTAGGCGCAAGGCGTAGTGTATACGCGTTGATTTAGGGTTTAGGGCATCACACTTCACGGGGATTACCACCTCGGCAATACCATCCCCCTGCTCGTTTAGACGGAGATTTGCCACAATATCGCGTATACGGATTGTTGGCTGAGTGAAGACCTCGATGCTCTCCACAGTCAAATCCTTTGGCTCGTAGAGTTTGTTGGCAAGCAACGATCTATCAAGTACAATCGAAATCTCGTTGCGTCCCTCCTTGGTTGCCTTGGTGATATTGAACTCGGCACCCATAACGCCCGTTGGTGCAAAGCCCATCTCGCGACCATTAACACGGAGCGTATATGCAGAGGAGGCATAGCCTACGCGGAGTACAATCTGTCGGTTAAGCCAACTTACGGGTAGAGCAAAGTGTGTGGTAAAGATAGTGGTATTTCCCTCATTCTTGCGCTCAGGTTCTTCGACCTTTGCCACAAAGCGCGACAATGCAGCATTGCCTTGCACGGCTTCGGTAGCATGATGGTAGGGTATGAGTCTTGCGCGCGCAGGCTCCACGCTACGCTCTGTGAGGTCGTAGCAGCTTTGCGCAACAGAGATACCTACCAAAATAATCGAAAATATAGTTGCTAAAATTAGAAATCTCCTCATAAAAAATGTATCTTTGCCGCAAAGATACAACTTATTTGGTAAAAATGCTACGCATTTTAAATATTTCGGCTCGAATAAAAGAGATTGATGGCGAAAAATATATTTGGGATTCGCTACGCCGCAGATGGCTTGTACTGACACCAGAAGAGGAGGTGCGTCAGCATACGATAGAGTGGCTTGTCAGAACAAAGGGCGTGCCACCATTGCGCATTGCGCAAGAGTATCCTGTGAATGTGAACGGACAGAGCCAACGCGCTGATATTGTGGTTATTGATGATTTTGCGAAGCCTTATATCTTGGTTGAGTGCAAGGCTCCCGATGTGAAGATTACTGACGAAGTTTTGAGGCAGGCTCTGCGCTATAATAGCTTCGTTGGAGCGCGATATGTGATGCTTACCAATGGCGAAAAGCTATTCTGTTATGAGTGCTCCGATGGGCAATATAGAGCAGTAACAAACTTTTAGACGAGAGAGAAAATATACTGATAATACGATAATTGTCAATTCGTCAATTGTCAATTGTCAATTAAATAATCGAGGTTGGCTTTAATTGCCGACCTCGATTATTTCAACAGTCCAGCCGAAAAGCTGATTTGAGCAGGCTGCCTGCATCTGTGCAATCTGCGAATTTTTTACCGTGTCGGCTAATATTGCATTTACCAACTGCCCGACATTCGAGTAGGTGTTGTCTACCGAGTTGGCAAAGCATTGATAGAACGCATTTTGCTGTGTTCGGCTCAACCCATCGGGCAGGATGTTTGCCGCCACAAGGTCGCGATACGGATAGAGGTGTCGCATGTTGGAGGCATCGGCTGCCAACTGCTCCACAATGGTTGTTACCACATAGACCTGCACCGTATCGTTCACGGCAGGCATCTCGATAAAGGTGGTGTAGACGGGGTACTCCTCCTCGATAGAGGCTAAAACGCGGTCGGTAAAGAGCATATACTCCGCCTCAGTCAAGTCGTTAAGATAGACTAACTTACGATAGTCGCGCAGGAGGTTGCGCATAGCTTGTCGCTCCTCGCGGTTCCACCTTGTCTGCTCGCCACAAGCGAACAATCCTCCGAAGATAAATGCCACAATGGCAAGGGATAGAAAAAACTTTTTCATCGTGTAAATCTTTTTTGTTAATTCACACGATGAAAAAGCAACCTTCGTGCCAATACGCACGACACTATTTACTTTGCAGTTTTACCCCCCCCCTGCAAAAATTCCTTGGTTACGACTATGCGCACCGCACGCGGAACGACCGATATCGTAACGGGGGTGCCACCTTGTAACTCGCCATCAGTTTCGAGAGGGATGGTCGGTGCAGAGATTATCTTAATACTTCTTCCCTGCGCATGTTGCACATGACCGATGGAGTAGATCTCGCCATTGAATAGTCGCCTTGCGCGAAAAACCACATGCCACCAATGGACAGGGCGGATAATAGTCAAATCGAGCAGTCCGTCATTGGCTACGGCTCGTGGCAACTGTTGGATACCTCCACCATTGTAGCGGCAGATGCCGACAGCTAATGAAAAGAGTAGTTTGTTGTATATTACCTTGCCATCGACCTCTATGGTTGCGCCGGCGGGCTTCACCGAGAAGAAACCGCGAACAAGGCTCCATAAATAGAGCCACTTGCCTTTGTATCCCTTCAATTTGAGGTGGTTGAATATCTTGATGACATAGGCATCAAAACCAAGGCCTGCCACATTTGCCATGTAGCGGGTCTGCTCGAAACTCGATTCTGTGTATGAAACCTTGCCGACATCTTGCAGAAAAGAGTGCCCCTCTTTAATAGCTCGGATGGCCGCAGTGTAGTTGCGCGGAAGACCGAATGTACGCACCCAATCGTTGCCCGTACCCACTGCGATAACGGAGAGTAGAATCTCCTTAGGTTCGCACTGCTTCTGGATGAAGAGTCCGTTGACCACCTCATTCAATGTGCCGTCTCCACCAACCACAATAATCTTGCGATAACCTCTGTTTACCGCCTCGACTGTCAGCTCGGTGGCGTGATAGCGATGCTCGGTAAATGCGGGGTCATGCTCAATATCGTTTTCGCGGAGGAGATGCGAGATCTTCGGAAAATCCGCCAACCCCTTATCTCCTCCCGATATCGGATTAACAACAACAAACCACCGTTCTGTGTTTTGATGAGTCATAACAATATACTCTTTTAATTGTCAATTGTCAATTCGTCAATTGTCAATTATTTCTTCGGTGCGTTCTTCAAGGTGTGGAGCAAGAAGTCGTAGAATTTCTCCACCGAAGCAATCTCTACCTTCTCGTCAGGCGAGTGTGGATAGCAGATTGTCGGACCAAACGAAATCATATCGAGGTTAGGGTATACACCACCGATGATACCACACTCCAAACCTGCGTGAATAGCGGTTACAGAAGGCTTCTTGCCGTACAAAGCCTCGTACGACTCCAACATAGCCTTCAAGATTGGCGACTCCATGTTTGGCTTCCAACCATCGTATGCGCCATCGAGAGTTACGGTAGCACCCGCCATCTCGAATACACCCTTGATAGCCTCACCAAGAGCCAACTTCTCGCTCGATACCGAGCTACGCAACAAGCACTGCGACTTGATAGTCTCTCCATTAGACACTACGCGAGCGAGGTTTGTCGAGGTCTGAACCAAGCCCTCCATCTCTACCGACATCTTGGTAACACCATTAGGTGCGCCTACAACAGCTCTAACAAGGCTCTTTGCAGTTGCGGCAGGAATCATTTCTGCCGGCAAAGCAACTTCCTCAACGAGTACGGTGATGCCATCCTCGATATTCTCGAACTCCGACTGCAAGGCCTTCTCGTATGCAGTAGCCTCAGCCTTGAATGCCTCTACATCGTGTACGAGAACTACGGCCTGAGCCTCACGAGGGATTGCGTTACGCAAACCACCTCCATCAATCGATGCGAGCAACCACTCCTGCTCGGTGTGGAGTAACAAGCGGCACAACAAACGGTTAGCGTTTCCGCGCTGCAAGCCAATCTGAATACCAGAGTGTCCGCCCTTCAAGCCCTTAATCTCGAACTTAACGGCCTTCCAACCCTCCTGTGGTGCCGGCTCGGCGGTGTAAGGAATAGTGATATTTGCATCCATACCACCTGCACAACCTACATACAACTCGCCCTCAGTTTCCGAGTCGAGGTTTAACAAGATGTCGCCCTTCAAAAGTCCCGCTTTCAAACCGAAAGCACCAACCATACCGGCCTCCTCGGTTGCAGTGAAGAGTCCCTCGATAGCACCATGCTCTACGCTGTCGTCCTCCAATACTGCAAGAATTGCTGCAACGCCGATACCGTTGTCAGCACCGAGTGTAGTGCCGTTTGCAGTTACCCAGTCACCATCAATATAAGCCTCGATAGAGTCATTCTCGAAGTCGAATGCCTTGTCGTTGTTCTTCTGTGGTACCATGTCGAGGTGGGCCTGCAAAACGATACCCTTGCGGTCTTCATAACCCGGGGTTGCAGGCTTTGCTATATATACATTGCAAGCCTCATCAACCTTGTATTCGAGGTTATGCTCCTTTGCGAATGCTACGACATAGTCGCGAAATTTCTCCTCGTGGTGCGAAGGGTGCGGAATTTGACAAATTGCCTTGAAGTGCTTCCAAACCAATGCCGGTTTGAGTTGTTCCAAATTGTAATTCATACTCTTTCTAATTTTTTAGTGTTAGTATTGTAATATTATATGTTATTGTGTGATTTCATCCTCTAATTCTCTTTTTCGGTCTGCTTATCGAATGCTTCGACAATATGTTTTACCAGCTCGTGTCGGACAATATCGCCCTTGTTGAACTCTACGAAGCCAATACCTTTGATACCTTCGACCGTGCGCATTGCGCGCACCAAGCCACTGTCGCTCTTGTGTGGCAAATCGACCTGCGTAACATCGCCCGTAACGATAAACTTCGCATTGCGTCCCATTCGTGTCAGGAACATCTTTATCTGCGATAGGGTGGTATTCTGTGCCTCGTCAAGTATTACGAAGGCATTATCCAGAGTGCGACCACGCATATAGGCGAGTGGTGCAATTTGCACCGTACCGTCCTCCATAAACTTCTGTAACTTCGCAGGCGGTATCATATCGTTCAACGCATCGTACAACGGCTGCAAGTAGGGGTCTAACTTATCCTTCAAGTCGCCGGGCAGAAATCCCAGCTTCTCGCCAGCCTCTACCGCAGGGCGTGTCAATATCACTCGGCGCACCTGCTTGTCGCGCAAGGCACGAACAGCCAATGCAATAGCCGTATAGGTCTTACCCGAACCCGCAGGTCCTGTGGCAAAGATAAGGTCGTTCTTGTCGTACAAATCGACCAATTTTCGCTGATTGGCAGTGCGAGCCTTGACGATTATGCCATTGTTGCCATAGACGATAACCTCCTTGTCGCTCTGGTGAGCCTTCTCTGCCGCCTCGGCAAAACCCGCCGAAAAGGATTGTTCGATAACCTCCTTTGATATGTGTCCATAGCGGTCGTAGTAGGCGATTAGGCCTGCCATCTGACGCTCAAAGCGCTCTACATCGCCCTTTGCACCAAGCACCTTCAACGAGGAACCTCGCGCTACGATTTTGAGTTTTGGGTGCATCGCCACAATCTGTTGCAGGTAGCACTCCTTCGCTCCATACAACTCTCTTGTATCGACTCCCTCAATTACTATCTCTTTTCCCGTCGTTTCAGTCATTTAGTTTTTTAGCTTTTAACCATTAGCCATTAGCTGAATTAAGAATTATTTTAACTCCTAACTCTTATTAGAACACATATCCAAATCTAACTTGTACACTGCGGCTGCTTGTGCGGAAGTATTGAGCTTCGGGTTGTTTGTTCTTGTCGAGTGTCCAGATATAGGCATTTGACGATTTTATATCGGTGAATTGGTCGGCATATCGTACATCCAGCATCATACATCGTGCAAATTTCACGCTTATACCCGCCGTATATGTTACTCTTGGGAACAACTTGCCGAGATGTTGTTGCTGAATACTCTCGTCCTCGGTCTTTACCAATTGATAGGTTGTTTCGTCCATCAGCGTAAATACAGGACCGAAGTTGATGCGGAACATCGCAATACGAAACGATAATAATAGCGGTATCTGCACAATGTTCGACTTTACCTTTCCTGTGTTAAACTTATTTACGCTGTCGCTTATTCTGATACGCGAGTGGGCGTACGAAATTTCGGGCTGAATACCGAATGAGCGACCAATGTTTAGACGGAACTGCAATGCCGCACCATACGACATTCGCATCGAGATATTGGGCGTGAAGTTTTCGCTTATCGGATGCACTTTAAACCAATTGTATCGCGCACCAACGCCTAATCCGAACTCGGTCGTAACCTTCGGGGCTTGTGTCTGCTTCATCGCCTTCTTCACGACCTTTTCAGCCGACTCGTTCTGTGCCGTAGCAACAAAGGAGAGCGCCATAGCCGCAATCAACATCACTATCTTCAATCCGCTGTATCTCATATAAGATCCAATACAATTTACCATAATAACTCCCAAAAATAGTAATTATTTTTGAAATAACCATCTTTAATTGGTAAAATCTCAAAAAATGGCTATCTTTGTAGCCGGTTTATAGCGTAATGTAAAATAGCTAACGGCTAAGGGCTTAATAAATTATGAGTTTAGTAGCAATAGTAGGTCGCCCGAATGTGGGCAAAAGTACACTCTTTAACCGCCTTGTCGGCAATCGACAGGCGATTGTTGATTCGACTGCGGGAACAACCCGTGACCGCCACTACGGTAAGACCGATTGGAATGGTCGTGAGTTCTCGATTATCGATACAGGTGGTTACTCTGTGAATAGCGATGATATCTTCGAGGACGAGATTCGTAAGCAGGTGATGCTCGCCATCGAGGAGGCCGATGTTATCCTCTTTATGGTTGAGGTGGGTACGGGTGTTACCGACCTCGATATGATGATGGCAGAGGTGTTGCGCCGTGCCAAGAAACGCACAATTCTTGTCTGCAACAAGGTGGATAATTACGATTTGATATACTCATCCAACGACTTCTATTCGCTCGGCTTGGGCGATCCGTTCTGCATCTCTTCGATGTCGGGTAGCGGTACGGGCGATTTGATGGACGAGATTTTGAAACATTTGCCTGAGGATTGCGAGGCGGAGGAGCTTGATGACCTTCCGCGCATCACAATCGTAGGTCGTCCGAATGTGGGTAAATCTTCGCTCACGAATGCTTTGCTCGGTCGCGATCGCAATATTGTAACGAATATAGCAGGCACTACCCGTGACTCCATACATACGCGTTACAATAAGTATGGTATGGACTTCTACCTTGTTGATACGGCGGGTATGCGCAAGAAGGGCAAGACAATGGAGGATTTGGAGTTCTATTCGGTGATGCGTTCAATTCGCGCTATCGAGGCTTCGGATGTATGTATCTTGATGCTCGATGCGCAGCAGGGCTTGGAGTCGCAGGACTTGAATATTCACAACCTTATTGTCCGCAACCGCAAAGGTTGTGTTATCGTGGTGAACAAGTGGGACTTGATAGAGAAGAGCAACAACACTATGAAGGAGTGGAAAGAGGCATTGGAGAAGCGTTTGGCTCCGTTTAATGATATTCCGATTATCTTTACTTCGGCTCTTAACAAGCAGCGTATTCTCGATGTGTTGCAGACGGCAATTCGCGTCTATCAGTCGCGTGCACGCCGTATTCCTACATCCGAGTTCAACGACTATATGTTGCCGATTATAGAGGAGACGCCGCCACCTTCAACCAAAGGTAAGTATATCCGTATCAAGTATGCGATGCAGCTCCCTACGCCTACTCCGCAGTTTGTATTCTTCTGCAACCTGCCGCAGTATATTCGTGAGAACTATCGCCGATTCTTGGAAAATCACCTGCGCGAACATTGGGATTTTTCGGGAGTGCCTATTCAGATATACTTCCGCCAAAAGTAAAAAATCGTTTTAAGGGGCATTTGCTTCCTTGTCTTCGATAAATGAGATGGTTACATACGCTTAGTATGCGCCCATCTCATTTCTCTTTGACAGCGTTGCAACTGCCTCCTTAAAAGCGATTTTTTTGGCTCTTGGGGGCTTCTTGTTCGCCTTGCTCTCATCTGCTTAAAAATCATTTTTTGGGGTGGTGTATGCGCCCATCTCATTTCTCTTTGACAGCGTTGCAACTACCTCCTTAAAAGCAATTTTTTTGTTTTTTGGTGAATCTCTCAAAAACAATTTTTAACTTTTAACTTTTTTTTATATCTTTGCGGAAGAATACTCGGGGCAGGGTGTAATTCCCTACCGGCGGGGATAGTCCGCGACTCCCTACGATGGTGATTTGTAGTAAATTGCAATCCAATGGGACTGAATCGGTGAAATTCCGATACCGACGGTGATAGTCCGGATGAGAGAGTGCAATATAATTGACAATTGAAAATTGATAATTGACAATTAAAGGTTTTTATCTTTTAATTCTTAATTTTTAATTTTTAATTCTTAATTGGTGGCGCAATGCGCCTCGCTGTCCCGATGTTAGTATGTTTAACATTTGGGGCATTTTATTTTTTTGTATAGATATGAAGCGTGTTACATTTGCTTTATTTGCTTTGGTGGCAGCAATAACAGCCACTGCTCAATCGACCACAGCTTCGTTGAAGGGTTTTGTTGTTGATGAGGGAGGCAAGCCATTGGCTGGTGCTACGGTTGTGGCAATCCACACCCCGACTGAGACAATATATGGTACTACGACCGATATAAATGGTGCATATCGTCTGCAAGGATTGCGTGTAGGTGCGCCCTACACGGTGGAGTTTTCGTTTGTGGGATACAAGGATAAAAAGTTTGGCGATATAGCCCTCTCGTTGGGCGAGAATCGACAGATTGATGCTATACTCTCCGATACACAGGCTATTGATGCAGTGGTGGTTACGGGCGATAAGTTTGCGACAAACAAAATGGGTGCAGGAGAGGCATTCAGTCGTGAACTTATCGAGCGTACACCCACGGTTTCGCGTTCGATAGACGATATCACGCGACTCGCTCCGCAGGCTATGGTGTCGAAAGATGGAGGTATCTCCATCGCCGGTACAAACTCTCGCTACAACTCCTTCCAAATTGACGGTACAGCCTCGAACGATATGTATGGTCTTACCTCGACTGGTACAAATGGCGGTTTGGCAGGTGCTAACCCCGTTCCTCTCGATGCAATCTCTGATATTCAGGTTGTTACAGCACCTTTCGATGTGCGTCAGGGAGGTTTCAGTGGCGGTGGTATAAATGCTATTACCAAGTCGGGAACAAACACCTTTTCGGGCACGGCATACGCCTACTACAACAACCAAGATTTCTATGGTCGCAGCCCTTTGAATGGGGCAAAACTTGCCGAGCAGCAGACGCAAATTTACGGCATTTCGCTCGGAGGTGCGATAGTCAAAAACAAGTTGTTTTTCTTCCTCAATGGCGAGTTCAATCTCGACTCCTCGCCATCGTCTTACTATGTGGGCGATAGTGGTTGTAACATCTCGGCAACAGATGCAGCGACCATTGCCAATCGATTCCACCAACTTACGGGCTACGATGGTGGAGGCTATGGCAAGCGCACACTGACCAAGCAGACAGGTTCATTGATTGCCCGCCTCGATTGGAATATAAATTCACGCCACAACCTCTCGTTGCGCTACAACTTCCTCGATGCCAAGAAGGATGAGTTTGTGTCGAGTGCAACGCTCTTGCGTTTCAATGGCGAGGGCTACACCTCGATTGCTGACACTCACTCGGTGGTTGCGGAGTTGCACTCGCGCGTTTCGGAGAAGATGTTCAACGAGTTCCGTGTGGGCTATACCCGCGTACACGATGGTCGCGATGCGATGAGTGGCTCGAAGTACCCTTATGTAGAGATTAAGAAGATGCGCGATGGCGACAACACTTCGGTATATATCGGTACAGACCCATTCGCCATTATGAACGATTTGGTGCAAAACACCGTCACGCTGACCGACAACTTCTCCTACTATGCCGATTCTCACACTATTACAATAGGTACGCACAATGAGATTTTCAACTCTTCGTGCCTCTATATGGCGAATGCGTTGGGAGCCTATACCTACGATACCCTTGATGATTTCTTGCAGGACAAGGCTCGCAAATATGTGCGCAACTACTCGGATAACCCCTACACAAATATAACATCAGCCCAATTTGGCGTATATATTCAGGACGAGTGGAACGCCTCGCCTCGATTTTCTATGACCTATGGACTTCGCGCCGATATACCTGTGGTATTTGGTAATCCGCCGGCAAACGAGGCTTTTAATGCCTCCGATGTAGCTCAAAGGCATGGTATCAAGACCAATCAGGTACCTCGCCCTACGGTACTCGTTTCGCCGCGTGTGGGTGTGCGTTGGCAGATTGCCAAGAGTGAGGATGCTTCGACCTTGTTGCGTGGAGGTGTAGGTATCTTTTCGGGCAGAATACCGTTTGTGTGGATATCCAACTGCTTTTCCAACAGTGGAGTGACGCAGCGTGGATATACGCTCGACAGCAGCAAAGGACAGGTGGTGCTGAAGTTTGGCGAGGAGCCTTCGGGCACGGAGGGGGTATCATCAAACCCGATGCTCAATATCGTGGCAAAAGATTTCCGCTATCCGCAGGTGGCGCGAGCAACCATCGCTTTGGAGCAGGAGTATAAGGGTTGGCACTTTGCTGTTGAGGGTATCTTCTCGAAGTCGATAAACGACCTTTTGATAACAAACCTCACGGCACAGGATAAGGGTGGTAAGTTGTTTGCCGTAAATTCGGCTCTCGCAAACGAGCAGAACACCACAACCCTCTACGACACTTCGTTGGCGAAGTCATACTCCTCGATTTACCTCTTGTCAAACACCTCGAAGGGGTATGGTTACTCGGTGAGTGCATCGGTGACAAAGCATTTCCGATTTGGTTTAGACCTCTACGCTGCATATACCTTCGCGCACTCCTACTCGGTAATGGACGGCATCTCGGCACAGGCACTCAACACTTGGAGTCGCAACTACTCGGCAGATAGTAATGCGCCCGAATTGAGTTACTCCTTGTTCGATGTTCCGCATAAGGTTACAGCGTCACTCTCCTATCGCACACCTCGCTATGCGAAGGTGCTTGGTACGACCATTTCGCTGCTCTATCAGGGCTATTCGGGTATGCGTTACTCGCTCACCTACGCAGGCGAAGATACCAACAACGACAGCAGTTACGGCAACACCACAATCTATGTGCCGACCGCCTCGGAGTTGCAGGCTATGGAGTTCGAGAGCGAGGAGCATCGTGCAGCCTTTGGAGAATATATCGAGGCGACACCTGCACTGCGCCGTTCTCGTGGTAAGTTCCTTGCACGAAATGCCTTGCAGACACCCTTCGAGCACCATCTCGACCTCCATATTGCGCAGGATATCTACTTCGGTGCGAACACCTCGCGCAAGGTGCAGATTTCGCTCGATGTGATAAATCTCGGCTCGCTCATCTCGAAGGATTGGGGCGCAAGTTACTATACCTCGAAATATCGCTTGTCGCCTGTTGAGGTTTGCGGCAAGACTGTCGATGCGCAGGGCAACTGCACGCCGAAATATCGCTTTGTTGGTGGCGAGGTGTCGCGCAATGACCTTCTTTCGCGCTGGCGTATGCAGGTAGGAGTGAGAGTTGTATTTTAGTGTAAAGAACTTTTGATTTTGCACTTATAACTGATAAGAGCTGTGTTTGAATACGGCTCTTATTTTATATTTTTATAAATTAGAGGGCTCTGATTATCTATTCTATTTTTTGTGGTAATAGATTATATAATTCCGTTATTTTTTTGACGATTTGTCAAATTTGAAACATTTAATGTCAAATTTGAAAATGAGTATTTGAAAAATTATGCGCAATTTTGTATCCGAGATAGTGGCATTTTGAACTCTATCTCAGAAATATGTAAATATATAATTAACAATAAAAACTTACACAAACCAAACACAAAACACAATGAAAAATTTAGCTAAAATTTTCATGGCGGTAGTGGCAATGGCGGCTGTTGTAGGCTGTACCACAGACACTACCGAAGACCTCGCCGTTAAGGGGGGGGGTAAAACAACCTTAACACTTTCGTTGAATGGTTCGCGTACTCAGTTGGGCGACAAGGCAAATCAGGCCTATCCACTCACTTGGGCCGAAGGCGACCAAGTATCTGTAAATGGCGTTGCATCTGACGCTTTGACAGCTGAGGAGGCTGGTAAGGCGGAGGCGAAATTCAACTTCACAACTACCGAGCCACTTGCAACCCCTTATTTTGTGGCTTATCCTGCGGCAGCT
>JAZSOV010000010.1:0-26331 GCA_045537095.1 Alistipes sp. | reverse complement strand
AGCGAGTGGTCCATCTTTTTGAGGGTGTTGTAGATTGGGTAAATCATAAACGGCAGGAAGTTATAGACCATACCGAATATCAAAGCCCCTTCTCCAAGCGGAAATTTCAAGAAGTCGAACAGAGCCACCGTAGCGAGTGTGCGCACCAAGATATTTATCCACATAGGAAGGATAAACAGCACCACCGTAACCTCCGAGCGATTGAGTTTCTGGTTGCTCAAAATCCACGCCGCAGGATAGCCGAGCAAGATGCACAAGATGGTGGTAATCAAAGCGATACCTATCGAATAGATAAAGGTATTTACCGCTTCGGGTTGCTCCACGAACTTTACGAAGTTTTCGAGCGAAAATGCCCCTTCGGCATTCTGGAAGGCATAAATCAGAATCAGCACGAGAGGCAACGCCACGAACATTGCGAGGAATATGGCATAAGGTATCGCCCAATTCGCTCGCTTATTGAATATTTTGGCTATAAAATTCATCTCTGCCGACAAAGTTAAACTCGTTTTGATACATAGATATCGCGCTTGTCGATGGATACTCCAACAATATCGAAATTATCCCATACATCGTTGGTATCCACATAGATAAAGTCGCCATCTTCGGTCTTTACGGTGAGGTGGTAGTGGTCGCCCTTGTACAATATGAAATGTACCGAGCCAATCAACTTTCCGTCCTCCTTATAGTCGTGCAACTCCACGCGGTTGAACGCCACACGCACCGTTACATTGTCGCCCTCCTTCAAGCCCTGCTCCTTGCACTCGAACTCCGTGCCGAGCATCTCGACCGTTGTAGGCGAGGTCATCACACCTTGGAAGGTGTTGCAGGTGCGCTCCTTACGCATCACATGGATATCCGAAGGTTTGATGAACATTCCCACGGTTGCACCCTCCTCGAAGGCGTTGTAGTCCTGAATCATCATCTCGAAGCCCTTGTCCGTTTCGACAAACATCTCGTAGTGAACACCCTTGAAAGTGCAGGATTTTACTACACCCGTAAAGTCGGCATTCTCCACATTTCCAACAATGTAGATATCCTCCGGGCGCACGACAACATCAACTGCCGTATTCTCGCCAAAACCGCTATCCACACACTCGAACTTATGACCGATAAACTCGACCTCCTTGTCCTTTATCATCGTGCCGTTCAATATGTTACTCTCGCCGATAAAGTCTGCCACGAAAGAGTTTGCAGGCTCGTTGTAAATGTCGATAGGAGTTCCAATCTGCTGAATTTTACCCTCGCTCATAACTACGATTGTATCGCTCAAAGTGAGAGCCTCTTCTTGGTCGTGCGTTACATAGATAAAGGTGATACCGAGCGCCTCGTGCATCTCTTTCAACTCCATCTGCATATCCTTTCGCATCTTCAAGTCGAGCGCAGCCAACGGCTCATCAAGCAGAAGCACTTGCGGCTGATTTACGATGGCGCGAGCGATGGCAACACGCTGCTGCTGACCTCCCGACAACGAATTTACATCGCGGTCCTCGTAGTCGGTCATCGACACCATCTTCAACGCCTTGCGCACACGCTTGTCAATCTCCTTCGATGCCACCTTTTTGAGTTTCAGACCGAAGGCGATATTCTCGTAGACATTCAGATGCGGAAAGAGCGCATATCGCTGGAAAACCGTATTAAGCGGTCGTTGGTGCGGAGGCATACTCAAAATATCCTTATCCTCCATCGTGATAACACCCCCTGCATCGGGTTGTGTAAATCCTGCCAACATACGAAGCAGAGTCGTCTTACCGCAACCCGAAGGTCCGAGCAGCGTCACGAACTCGCCACGCTTGATATCGAGGTTGATGTTGTCGAGAACAACCTTCTCGCCGAAAGATTTCGACAAGTTCTCGATTTTGATAATTGTTTCACTCTTTTTTGCCATCTCTATTTTTTACGGTTTTTCAGAATGGTTTGTGTTAGATTAAAGTGATATGTTGCGCCGACCGATATCGACACGCTATTTGCAAATGAGTTGTAGGCTGCTACGGCGTGCAGTCGCAAATCTCGGCTCTCACGCAGTGGGAAGTAGTGAATACCGCAACCTGCATACCAATAGTTCGGGCAGAGCGAGTTGTCGGTAGGGATAAACCAAATATCATCTGCGCTCTCGTACTCGTAGCCAAAGAGGTCGCTGTTGTAGTTTTCGTAGCCACCCTTGACAAACGCCTCGACCTTGTCCTTGTAGTTGTAAAGCAGCTGTCCGCTGATGCTCCACTCCTGATTGAAGAAGCGTTTAACTGACGATGCACGATTCATATAATCGACCTCGATTGTGAAATCGCCCACCGAGAATGAGTTGCCGAGTGCTATGATATTGAGGAATTTACCACGCTCATACTCCACGAAATTTGTTGACCAGATTGGCGAGAAACAGCCATATTCGCCACTCCAATAGAGCGAGTAGGTGAACAATTTTGATGCGAAAGGTCGCTCGCCGAATGGCGAAGTGCCGAATTGGAAGCGGAGCCAAGTGCTCTCGTCTTTCGAGGTGTAATTCACCTCGCCACCCCACTGATAAATTGCGGTTTTGTGCCAGAATGGCGATACGAGCGATGTGTGAACATCGACATCGTAATAGTCCAACTCCCAAGTACCTATCGCCAACATATCCTTACCTATGGTAAAGCCGAACTGCCCGACCTGATACGAGAGGGTGAGCCAGTCGATAAAATCGACATCGTCGGAGCGAAAAGCGTTCTCGTAGAGCGCTTTTGTAGAAACCCAATCGCTTGAAAACCAATGGCCTGCAAACGAGTAGGAGAAATCGCCTACCGAGCCGTCAAGGAATGTGTAGAGTGATGAATTTCCAAAATCGAAACCGCTATAACCACCTTTGATAGGTGCGTACGGATTAACATCGAAACGGGGTGTTACGATAAAGTCGGGGGTGCGGCTATCTTCTTTAACCTCTTGTGCGTAGGTATAGAAGTAGCCCAGCGTTGCTACCAACAATACTAAAAGCCTCTTCATTTCCCATACAAAAAATCAAATGGTTCAGGGTACAAATATATAAATAAATTCAGAATTCAAAATGCAAAATGCAAAATTATGGGGTAAAAATTATAAATTTTTATGGCTTTTAGCCATTAGCCGTTGGTTTTTTAGTTTTTTGTTTTGCGAACTCTCACCCTTGTCACGGCGCAAACCTTTTTAAAGGCTAGTAAGGGCTAGTAACGGCTAGTAAGGGTGCGCTGAAAGAATTAAAAATTAAAAATACCTTTAATTGTCAATTGTCAATTCTCAATTCTCAATTTGCTCAGGTACTTCGCAGTGTGGCTATTTTTGCACTTGGCGACTTCGCTCGGAGTGCCGACTGCGACAATCTCGCCACCTGCATCGCCACCCTCAGGTCCGAGGTCGATAATATGGTCGGCAACCTTGATAACATCGAGATTGTGTTCGATAACGATAACCGTATTCCCCTTGTCCACCAACTTGTTAAGTACGCCAATCAGACAGCGAATATCCTCGAAGTGTAAACCCGTAGTCGGCTCGTCAAGAATATAGAGCGTGCGCCCCGTATCGCGTTTTGACAGCTCCGCCGAGAGCTTTATGCGCTGGCTCTCGCCACCCGACAAGGTGGTGCAAGGTTGTCCGAGCGTGAGGTAGCCCAAGCCGACATCTTGAATCGCTTTCAACTTCTGATGAATGGTCGGAATATGCTCGAAGAAATCGACCGCAATATTTACGGTCATATTGAGTATATCGTTGATACTCTTACCCTTATAGCGCACCTCCAAGGTTTCCTTATTGTAGCGGTTTCCGCCACACGCCTTGCACTGCACATAGACATCGGGCAAGAAATTCATCTCGATAGTCTGTACGCCCGCACCGCGACACTCCTCGCAGCGACCACCCTTTACATTGAACGAGAAACGCCCCGCCTTGAAGCCACGCACTTGTGCATCGGGCGTAGCCTCGAACAGTTTGCGAATATCGGCAAAGACATTCGAGTATGTCGCAGGATTTGAGCGAGGTGTGCGACCAATAGGCGACTGGTCCACAACAACGAGTTTGTCGATATGCTCCAACCCCTCAATTGTGTCGTATTCAAGCGGTTGCGCATAGGAGCGATAGAGCTTGTGCGACAAAACCGGCACAAGCGTTCCATTTACGAGCGATGATTTTCCGGAGCCACTGACACCCGTCACGCAGATAAGTTTTCCAAGCGGAAATTCGACATCTACGCCTTTCAGATTGTTGCCCCGAGCGCCAATGATTTTGAGCGATTCGCCACTACCCTTTCGTAACTCTTGCGGTATCTCTATGGTGCGCCTACCTGTCAGATAGTCAGCAGTATAACCCTGCGCACCTAAAATTTCGCTATAAGTGCCTGCCGCAACGATATGACCACCTCGGCGACCTGCCTTCGGGCCTATATCCACGATATAGTCGGCAGCGCGCATCATATCCTCGTCATGCTCCACCACAATCACCGAGTTTCCGGCATCTCGCAGAGCCTTTAAGGTGTTGATTAGTCGCTCGTTATCGCGCTGATGAAGTCCGATGCTCGGCTCATCGAGAATGTAGAGAACATTTACTAACTTCGAGCCTATCTGCGTTGCAAGTCGTATGCGCTGGCTCTCGCCACCCGACAAGGTGCGCGAAGCACGACCAAGCGAGAGGTAACCCAACCCCACATCGGTCAAAAATCGCAGCCTCTCGCGAATCTCTTTGAGTATCTCGCGTGCAATCTTCAACTCCTTGGCGGTCAGCTCTTTCTCTACCCCATCGAACCACTCTCGCAGGCGAGAAATCGACATCGCCGACAACTCGGCTATATTTTTGCCTGCAATGCGGAAGTGTAATGCGTTCTCTTTCAAGCGGCTACCACCGCAGAGCGAACATTTGTGATACGCCACAAACTGCTCACGCCACTTTTCGCCTTTGCGGGCATTGTCATCATCAATTTTGGAGTTTATATACTCGGCTACGCCCTCCCATGAGCGCATTTGGCGACCACGCCCTGCCGAATACTCCGTTACCTCGACCAGCATTGGCTCGTCATCGCCATAGAGAATCGCGTTCAAGCCCTCCTCCGAGATTGTTCCGAGTGGGTCATCGAGTGTGAAATCGTATCGTTTACCGAGTGCTTCGAGCGTTGCAAACAGCACATTTTCACGCCCTTTGCCGAGTGGCGCAACACCACCCTCGCGCAACGAAAGTCGCTCATCGGGAATAACCTTCTTGATGTCGAAAACAGCCTCCTCGCCAAGTCCGTTGCAGCGAGGACAAGCACCCTTTGGCGAGTTGAACGAGAATGTAAACGGCTCGGGGTCCTCGAAGGCGATGCCCGTAGTCGGACACATCAGATGGCGCGAATAGTGGCGTATCTCGCCCGAATCGTAGTCGTGAATTGCCATCTGCCCCTTGCCCTGTCGCATAGCCTCACGAAGCGAGGTCATAATGCGGTCGCGAGCCTCCTCGCGGGCTGTCATTCTATCCACAACCAACTCAATCGAGTGGGTTTTGTAGCGGTCGAGTTGCTCGCCACCCGTAAAATCGCGAATTACACCATCAATGCGGGCGTAGATATATCCTTTGCGAAGGAAGGAGTCGAACAACTCTCGGTAGTGTCCTTTTCGTTCACGCACTACGGGTGCCAGAAAGGCGATTTTGCGACCTGCATAGTCGCGCAGTATCAGGTCGGCAATCTGCTCGTCCGAATAGTGAGCCATCTCCTCGCCTGTGGCTGGCGAATAGGCTCGTGATGCACGAGCAAACAGAAGTCGCAGAAAATCAGCGATTTCGGTAACTGTGCCTACGGTTGAACGAGGGTTGCGATTTGTGGTCTTTTGCTCGATGGCGACAACGGGCGACAATCCCGAAATTTTATCGACATCGGGGCGCTCCATTGTGCCGATATATTGTCGTGCATACATCGACAAGGTCTCCATGTAGCGGCGTTGTCCCTCGGCATAGATGGTATCAAAGGCGAGCGATGACTTGCCCGAGCCAGACAATCCCGTAATAACAACCAATGCATTACGAGGTATTTCGAGGCTTATATTTTTGAGGTTATGAACTCGCGCACCCTCAATTTTAATCTTCTCCTCCATCTCTTTTTTTAATTGACAGTTGACAATTGATAATTAAGGTAAAACGATGAATCGTTTTGTTGTTTTATTTTCTTTACTCCTTAATCGACAAAAGTGCATAGAAAAAATCGTGCAACGATAGCCAGCCAATCAAATCGGCAAAGCAGATGGCGACAATTACCGCCATAAATATTTTTATGAAATTCTTGCCCCAATTCGCCATATAGTGCGAGGCGAGGAACGAGCCTATCATATTGCCTACGCCGTGAACTACACCGAAGATGTAATCGACATCGCCCATAATCATAAATACCGCCAACGAAAAAGGCGTAGCAAGCAGAATCACAAAGCCTTTGATGGCATTTGCTGTCACTAAATCCATTCGCATCAGCCAGAGTGTAACGGCGAGAATAAGGTATCCGATGCCGATGTAGATAAAACCTCCATAGAAGCCGATAAGGAAGAACCAAAGGTAGTGCAGCGGCTTTATTTCGATATTGTGTCCCTCCTTGATTTTGATTTTATTATCGAATAGGAGATAGACCATTATGATTAGCAGGATTACGCCAAAACATATCTTGAAAACCATGTCGGTCATGTGGTGCGATACGAGAGCGCCTATTATGTTACCTACGATTACGGGGATAGAGAGCAGTAGTCCCTGATTGACATTGAACGACTTTTTGCGGATAAAGGTTATCGAAGCAGCAAGGTTTTGCATCAATACCACGATGCGATTTGTGCCGTTTGCGATATTGATTGGCAAACCGAAAGCCATAAACATAGTCATCGTTATAATCGAGCCACCCCCTGCAAGGGTGTTGATTATACCCACCAGCGTACCTGAAACAAGCAACGCAACCGCTATGTGCCAATCCATCATTTTCCTAACATTTCGCTCTTAGAGCGACAAAGATAGGAAAATAATTGACAATTGACAATTGATAATTGACAATTAAGCGTTTTTGTGTATATTTTTTGTTTTGCTTGGTCTAAAATCTCGCCACGGGTGCTGCGTCAAGAGTTGAAAACTCCTCTTTTAAATACTTGTAATATCCCGCTACGGCAATCATTGCGGCATTGTCGGTTGTAAAGCGGCGCTCGGGTATAAAAGTGCGCCAACCGCGCTTCTCTCCCTCGGCTGCAATGCGCTCGCGAAGGAGTGAATTTGCCGCTACTCCACCACCTATTGCGATGTCCGAAATACGATAGTGCTTGGCGGCCTTTATAAGTCGTTCAACAAGAATATCTACAACGGTATGAAGTATCGCTGCACATAGGTCAGCCTTGCGTTCTTCAATGAAATTAGGGTTTTCAGCCACCGCATCACGCAAGGTATAGAGGAACGAGGTCTTTAATCCCGAAAACGAGAAATCGAACTCTCCGATGCGAGGTTTGGCAAACTTGAAAGCATCGGGATTTCCCTCCTTTGCGAGGGCGTCAATAACAGGTCCTCCGGGGTATGGCAAGCCCATAACTTTTGCGCACTTGTCGAGTGCTTCGCCCGCAGCATCATCAATGGTTGAGCCGACAATCTCCATATCGAAAGGCGAATTAACTTTTACGATTTGGGTGTGTCCTCCACTGACCAAAAGGCAGAGAAACGGGAAGTTCGGGTGTTCGCACTCCTTGTCGGGCATATCGACAAAGTGCGAAAGAATATGTCCGTGCAGGTGATTTACCTCCACAAGCGGGATATTGTTGGCAATTGCTAAACCTTTGGCAAACGATGTGCCGACCATTAAAGAGCCGAGTAAGCCCGGGCCTCGGGTGAAGGCGATGGCGTCAATCTTGTCGGGTGTGATACCTGCATCGCGAAGTGCCGTATCTACCACAGGTACAATGTTTTGCTGGTGTGCGCGAGAAGCGAGTTCGGGAATTACTCCACCATATCGCTCGTGTACCGCTTGCGAGGCAATTACGCTCGAAAGCAGGGTTGTGTTGCGCAAAACCGCAGCCGATGTGTCGTCACACGAAGATTCAATGCCTAATATAATGATGTCGTTGTTCATAGTTTGTAATTTTATTTCTCGTCTAAAATTTGGCTTTTTGTTTGCAAGTTCGGTAAATTATGGCTATCTTTGTAAGTTATTTATAACTTACGAAGGCGTAAAGTACCGAAAATCAACATAAAGCAGTGCGCAAAGTTACAAAAATATTGTTAAGAGTGTTATCCGCAATCATTTTATTGCTGATAATTTCGCCTTTGTTTGTGGCTTTGTTGCTTGCAGTTCCGGCTGTGCAGAATGTTGTAATAGACAAGGCTGCGACAGTTGCCGGCAACTATCTCGGCACAACCGTAAAGGTGGGGCATATTACATATGGACTGCTCAATCGTGTGGCAGTGCGCGATTTCTATGTTGCCGATCTCGATGGCGATACCCTACTATATGTTAAGCGAGTCGATGCATTCCTCGGTCCGTTAGCCTCGATGGCGAAGAAAAATCTGGTTATCAATTACGGAAATATTCAGGGTGGAAAGTTTGTAGTGCGTGAGACCAATCGCGGAACATTTGCCGTGAAGGAGATTACCGACCAACTTGTGAAGAATCGCGATAAGAAGAGTGGTTTTCGTCTTGATGTGCGCTCGTTGGATGCTTCGGGCGTGGATTTCAGTCTGCTACGCATAGATGATCCCGATGACGGAGGTATCGACTTTGCGAATATGCACCTGCTCGGTATGGATACCCATATCGACAACCTCTCGGTGGAGAATGCTGCTGTGGCAGGCGATATTTGCAGGTTGTCGTTTGCGGAGCGTAGCGGGTTTACGCTTGACGATATGTGTGGTCATTTCCTTGTCGATAATGGACAGATCGAAGTCAAGGAAGCGCGATTGAAAACCGCTTTGAGTGATATAAATCTCGACTACCTGCTGCTTGACGGTAAGAGTTGGCTTGAATATAGGGATTTCATAAACAAGATACCAATCATCTGTAATGTCTCGGATAGTAGAGTTTCATCCGAGGATGTGGGCTACTTTGCCACAACAATATGGGGTTGGCGAACTACGGTGCGTAATGCTACGGTGTCGATGAATGGAGCAGTGGCCGATTTCGATGGTAAGATTACTCATGCCACGCTTGAAGATGGCGGCACGCTACAAGGCTCGGCGCGTGTGCGCGGACTCATAGATGTCGAGAATACACACTTTGATATCGAGGTTGACAGGCTGCGAGCTTCGACCGAGGAGGTGGCCTACCTTCTGAATACCATCGCTCACCTCTCGCTCGGAGATAGTGCATTGCAGTATGTCGAGCGCGTAAATGACATAGATGCATCGGGCTCGTTCCATGGTACTATACGCGACTTCAAAGCTAAGGCAAAAGCGCGACTTGCGAGTGGTGGAGATGTGGAGTTGGAGTGCGCAATGATAAATCCGGCCGAGGGACGCAAGAGTGTGAAGGCCGATGTGTCAGCTTCGGAGTTGAACTTGGCAAATCTGCTTGCCAATAATATAGTGGGTGATGCAACCTTCGATGCAGAAGTTACGGTAGGACTTGGCAATGAGGAACCTGTAAGCCTGAAAGGCAGTGGCAGTGTCGAGAAGATGTGGTTGAATGGCTACGACTATAACAATCTGAGCCTGCTTGCCGATATCGAGAATAATCGTATTGCCGCTTCGCTCGGAGTGGATGATGCAGCGTTGAAGCTCGATGCGCAGGCAGTACTCGATATTTCGGATCGAGATATGCCACTCTACGATGCGGTGGCTTCGATATCGCAAGCCGATTTGCACGCTATGCACATAAACAAGCGCGATTCGATATCGGTATTGAAATGCGATGTAGGCTTGTCGGCTCGCGGAGCTTCGTTTGATGAACTGAATGGCGCACTGCGTATTGCCGATGCCGAGTACGAAACGATAGGTCGCGGATGTCAGGCAGATCTTGTGGAGTTGTCAATTGAGAGTAACGAGGATGCACGAACTCTTACTTTGGCTTCGGATTTTGTCGATGCCATTTTCGAGAGCCGTACTGCCTATAAGGATGTATTGTACTATCTGAAAAATCTATTGATGCAGTACGCTCCACTACTCTATGACGAGGAAGCACGACAGAATATCGGCACTCGTGTTGCCGAGATTGGTAATGAGGTGGCGATATTTTCTGTTACAACCAAGAATATGGATTCCCTGCTCGGATGTATCACTGATGGTATGGAAATGGCCGAAGGCTCGAAGATAGAGATGCTTGTAAGTCCTTCGGATAACAGATTCTTGATGAGAGCTTCGTCCGACTATCTTATGCATCACAACTACCTTGCTACCAATTTGGATCTCAAAGCGGGCAATGCTGGCGACTCGTTGGCGATGTCGCTGATAGCAGATGATCTCTATGCCGGTTCGTTTCATTTTTCGGGTGTAGGTGTAAGTGGTGGAGCCAAGGATAATATTATAAATGTCGATGCGATGTTTGCCGACTCGTTGCGCGATCTGCAAGGTGAGCTGTCGGCCAAGGCGCAGATATCACGAAAAAATAGTCGCCGCAATCTTTCGATTTCGTTCAATCCGTCATCTGTGAATAGCGGAAACATATCATGGCGAATCTCGACCGATGGTATCGATATCGACTCCTCGCGTGTGGATATTCGCCGTTTTGCGGTGCGTAGCGATACGCAGGAGTTATATGTCAATGGTGTGGCATCGCGCAGTGATAAGGACTCGGTATATATGAGTCTGCACAACTTCTCGTTGGCTCCATTTACGCAGATTACAAATCGTCTCGGTTACGAGATAGATGGTCGCACCAATGGATACGCTACGGTGCATTCAGCTTTGAAGGATACACGCATCGATGCGCGAATAGAGATGGATAGTGTGAATATCAGCGGTGTGGCGGTACCAAATCTGCTACTCACCTCGCAGTGGGATTTTGGTCGTAGTCGCGCTTCGCTCGATATCTCGACTCGCGAAGATAGCAAGCGCGTTATTCAGGGATACTTTGCTCCTTCGCAGATGCGTTACTACGCACGAATGCAGACCGAGGGTGTGAAGATGGATCTGTTGGACCCTCTGCTCACCAGCGTTATCACTGATACGGATGGTACGGCTTCGATCGATTTGACAATCAGTGGCGAGGGGCGTATGGCGGAGTTGCGTGGCGATATCGAGGTCGATAGTCTTGCTACTACGGTGGATTATACGCGTTGTCGCTACTCCGTGCCAAAGGCTACGATTAAGGTGGAGAATAACCGTCTGATGACGGAGAATGTTCCGGTCTTTGATAAGAATGGTCGTGAGGGTTCGATGTCGTTGGATGTGTCGTTGGCTCACCTCTCGAATATCGAATATAATGTCGGTTTGAGAGTTAATAATATGGAGGTGCTGAATACCACCGAGCGCGATAACCCTATGTTCTATGGCTCGATATTCGCCACGGGTACAGGCTCGATACGCGGCGATAAGGCCGGTGTGAAGATGGATTTTGTGGCGCGTAGTGATGACAACTCCAAGTTCTATATGCCATTGACCGATGAGAGCGATATCTCGACTGCCGACTTTGTTACCTTTGCGACAAAGGTGCAGGACACCACTTCGTACCTTGTACGCAAGAAGATGCTCTTTGAAAATAGACAAAAACGCCGCACTTCGGGTGGCGATGCCATGGATATTACAATGGCCTTGGATGTGCGACCAAATGCCGAGGTGCAATTGGTTATCGATCCTACCGTGGGCGATATTATCAAGGGTACGGGCGAGGGACAGCTCAATCTGCGAATAAACCCACAGGCCAACATTTTCGAGATGTATGGCGACTATACCATAGAGAAGGGAAGTTACCTCTTTACACTGCAAAATGTCATCAACAAGTGGTTCGATATCGAGCCGGGTTCGACAATACAATGGACGGGAGAACCTCTCGATGCACTGCTTAATATCGATGCTGTGTATAGGTTGAAAGCCTCGTTGCAGCCGTTGCTCGAAGGTTCTCTCACAGAGAGCAATCGCTCTACTCGTGCTGTGCCTGTCGAGTGTTTCATACACTTGACAGACCGTCTGACTCAACCTACGGTTACCTTCGACATCGTAGTACCGACTGCCGATTCGGAGGTGCAGAGTCTTATTGCAAGTGCGCTGGCTACACCTGAGAGTAAGTCGCAGCAGTTCCTCTATTTGATTATAGCCAACAGCTTTATCTCCGAGTCGAGCAACTCAATGTCCTCCTCGATAGGTGCTTCGGCAACAGCCGCTACGGGATTTGAGATGCTCTCCAATCAGTTTAGCAATTGGCTCTCGAATGATGACTACAAGATTGTATTGCGCTATCGTCCTCGTACCGAGCAGATGAGCGATGAGGTTGATTTCGGCTTCTCGAAGAGCTTGGTTGATAATCGACTGATCATAGAGGTAGAAGGTAACTATATAGTCGATAAGACGCAGGTGGTGAATGCCACTTCGAACTTTACGGGCGAGGCCTATCTCACTTGGCTGATAGATCGAGCAGGTACGCTGCGTTTGAAGGGCTTTACGCATACGATAGACCGCTTTGACGAGAATCAGGGCTTGCAAGAGACAGGTATCGGTATCTACTTCAAGGAGGATTTTAACAATGCCAAGGATTTGCGTAATCGCCTTAAAAACCGTTTCAAACGCGAAAAGCAGAGCGATGATAACGGTCGAGATAATATAACGAATAAAAGACAACAAACTAAATAAAAACATTAAAGAATTATGATTAAACTTTTGCAGGCTGCCGAGGTGACGGTAGATACCGTAGCGGCAGAGAAAATGTCACTTTGGGAACTATTTAATGCCGGAGGATGGCTCATGTGGGTACTCCTTATCTTGGGCGGTGTAACCATCTTTATCTTTGTAGAGCGATTTGTTGCTATTCAGCGCGCGCAACGCCTTGATATGCACTTCATGAATCGTATTCGCGACTATGTCGTAGAGGGCAAAGTTAAAGAGGCTATCGCTTTTTGTCATCACGAAAACACTCCGATTGCACGAATGATTGAGAAGGGCTTGGAGCGTCTTGGTCGCCCAATGAGCGATGTGCAGAACGCAATTGAGAATGTTGCAAACTTGGAGGTTTCGAAATTGGAGAATGGTCTTCCATTCCTCGCAACTATTGCCGGAGGTGCGCCAATGATCGGATTCTTGGGTACAGTACTCGGTATGGTTCAGACCTTTATGGATATGTCTAATGCGGGAGGTACGGTTGATATGGCTCTCCTTTCGGGAGGTATGTATGTGGCTATGGTGACAACCGTAGGCGGTCTTATCGTAGGTATTCCTGCATATTTCGGCTATAACTACCTCGTAGCTCGCATCGAGAAGTTGGTATTCCGTATGGAGGCTAACTCAATTGCATTTATGGATATTTTGAATCAACCGGCTCAAAAATAGTAGATTATGGCAATAAAGAGAGGCTCAAAGGTCGATAAGTCATTCTCGAATGCGGCAATGTCTGACCTGATGTTCCTTCTGCTGATATTTATGCTCATTGCAACTACGCTCATCAACCCTAATGCGTTGAAGTTGGAGTTGCCAAAGAGTTCAAATCAGTTGAAGGATAAAGCTATAACCACTGTCTCGATTGAGCAGAAAGGTGCGGAGTATATCTACTATGTCGAACTCGATAAGGTGTCGGGCATAGAGGGTGTGGAGCGCGCTTTGAAAAGCCGATTGGAGGGACAGGAGTCCCCTACCGTATCGTTGCACTGCGATAAGAAGGTTGCAGTCGATGAGGTAGTCAAGGTGATGAATATAGCCAAAGATAATGGATACAGATTGATACTTGCTACGCAAGCAAAATAATTGACAATTGATAATTGACAATTGACAATTATAGGAATTTATGAAGTCAAAACATTTTGCATATATCTTCACAGCTCTGTATGTGGTGCTGATTGCTGTGGTGTTCTGCTTTGTTGAGATTAGTTCTCGTCCAAAGGAGATGCCACAGAGCGATATCATATACATAGAGTATGTGGAGCCAAAACCTGCTCCGAAACCTAAGCCGAAGCCCGTGCCGAAGGTGAAAGAGGCTCCGCGACACGAAAACCTTGCTCCGCGTGATAATACGCAGCAGGCATCGGGTAAGGCAGAGGAGACTCGCACGGTAAATCAGCGCGCTCTGTTCAAGATGTCGAAGGATGGTGCCGACAAACCCGCTAATGCGGGTAACCCATACGCCAAACAGGATACTGTGGCTACGGCTGCGGGAACTGGTGGAGGATTGAATCCTGTGGGCAATGATGCTCTTGATGAGGGCTTGCAGGGACGCGGTCTTGTGGGCTCATTGCCACAGCCAATCTATCCGGCAGGCAACAAGAGTGGAAAGGTTGTGGTAAGGGTGGTAGTTAATCAAGCTGGTGCTGTAATCGAGGCCTCGTACGATCAGACAGGTTCCACGACTAACGACAAAGCGCTGGTTGATGCTGCGATTGCTGCGGCACGCAAGGCTCGTTTCACCGAAGCAAAGGCGTTCAAGCAGGGTGGAAAGATAACCTATATATTTAGAATGAAGTAAGAGACATGAAGTTGTTGTTTATACTTTTGAGTTGTATGGTGGCCGTGTTGCCACTTCGCGCGCAGGAGCAGAAGAGTCATAAGGGGGCACATATGACCTTCGAGCAGTCGGAACACGACTTTGGTGAGGTGTCGCGTAAGGGCGAGAACAGAAGCTGCATATTTCGCTTTGTGAATGACGGTACGGAACCGTTGGTTGTACTTTCGGCAACAACATCTTGTTCGTGTTTGAAGACGGAGTTTTCGCGTAGACCTATTGCTGTGGGAGAGCGTGGCGAAATACGATTGACTCTCGAATCGAAAAAAGTCGATAAGGGAGTATTTCGCCGTGTTGTGCAGATACGCTCCAATTCGATAGGAGGTACAGATATTATAACAATAAAAGGAATAGCTAAAGATTAGATATAACCTTTAACTTTTTAAACGATCAATTAACCAAATTATTTAACCAAATTTAAATTTTCCTGTTATGAGTACAGTGATTCGATTTTCAGGAGATTCGGGTGATGGAATGCAGATGGTAGGTAACCTCTTCTCGGAGAGTGCTGCATTTGCCGGATATGGTGTGTTCACATTTCCCGACTACCCTGCTGAAGTTCGCGCACCGCAAGGTACGGTTGCCGGAGTTTCAGGATTTCAGGTGCACTTTGGCTCACAAGCCATTACTCACCAAGGCGACAAGTGCGATATCTTGGTCGCTATGAACCCTGCGGCGTTGGTAGCACATCGCAAGTATGCTACCGCTACTGCTACAATCATCCTTGACAGCGATGGCTTTACCAAAGATGCTGTTGCCAAGGTTGGTTACGACATCGAGACAATTGCTGAGCAGTTACATCTTGAAGAGTGTAATATTGTAGAAGCTCCTATTACACAGATGACTCTCGATGCTGTTACAGAAAGCGGACTCGATCGTAAGGCAGCCTTGAAGTGCCGTAATATGTTGGTATTGGGTATTACACTCGGTATGTACGACATTCCGGCAGATTATGCAAAGAAGTTTGTAGAGAAGAAGTTCGGCAAGAAGAACCCTCTCGTTAGCCAGGCTAATATCACTGCTATCGAGGCGGGTGAGAACTATGCTCGCAACTCACATCTCGTTGGTGAAAATCACGAGCGTAAGGGCGAAGGCGCACTTGCAAAGGGTATCTATCGTTCGATTAACGGTAATCAGGCTGTGGCTTGGGGCTTTATTGCTGCTGCCGAGCGTAGTGGTCGCCCACTCTTCTGTGGTTCCTACCCTATTACTCCTGCTACCGGTATCTTGGAGGAGTTGGCAAAGCATAAGGCTCTCGGCGTAAAGACCGTGCAGGCTGAGGATGAAATTGCAGGTATCTGTACTGCAATTGGAGCATCGTTTGGTGGAGCATTGGCTGTTACAACCACTTCGGGTCCGGGCTTGGCATTGAAGAGCGAGGCTCTCGGCTTGGCTGTTATGGCGCAGATGCCACTCGTTGTTGTGGATGTTCAGCGTGGAGGTCCTTCGACTGGTCTTCCTACAAAGAGTGAGCAGGCTGACCTTTTGCAGGCTATGTATGGCCGAAATGGCGATAGCCCACTCGTAGTTCTTTCGGCTCACTCGCCGGCAGACTGCTTCGAGAAGGCGTATATGGCAGCAAAGATTGCGTTGGAGCGAATGATGCCGGTTGTGCTTTTGACCGATGGCAACCTTGCAAATGGTACTGAGCCTTGGCGCGTGAAGAAGGTGGCAGAGATGCCTACAATCACCCCTCCAATCGTATCGCGTGAGGAGTTGGCTGCAAAGGCAGAGTGCTTCAACGAGCGTGGTTTGTTCAATCCATACTCAATGAACGAGAACTTGGCTCGCTACTGGGCTGTTCCGGGCGCTGAGGGCTTGGAGCATCGTCTTGGCGGTTTGGAGAAGCATCCTGGTACAGGTGCAATCTCATATTCTCCTGAGGATCATGCCGCAATGGGCAAGTTGCGTGCTGAGCGTGTAGAGCGCGTAGCCGAGATGGTTTCGGATGTAGAGGTTGCTGGTGCTTCGGAGGGCGATCTCCTCGTGTTGAGTTGGGGTAGCAATGTCGGCAAGGTGTCGGAGGCTGTGGCTGCTCTTCACGCTGAGGGCGCAAAGGTGGCACACGCAACTGTTGAACTTGTTAATCCATTGCAGCGTGGTGTAGCTGAGGCTATGGCACGCTTCAAGCGAGTGCTTGTTTGCGAGAGCAACAGCGGACAGCTTGCTTCGTACTTGCGTACTGTAACACGCCACGAGGATATCCGCGCGTTGGCAGATATGGGAGCTCAGCCATTTGTTGTTGATGCTCTGAAAGCGGAGATTTCGTCTAACTTAAATCTGAATTAGTGTTATGGCAAAGATTGAGTATAATCCTAACGATTTTCGTAATGGTAATCCGGTAAAATGGTGTGCCGGATGTGGCGATCACGCCATCTTTAACTCGGTGTTGAAGGCTTTGCCTGAGGTTGCAGAGCGTCTTGATATTCCACGCGAGAAGTTTGCATTTATTTCGGGTATCGGCTGCTCTTCGCGATTTGTGTACTATATGAATACATACGGTATGCACACTATCCATGGTCGTGCTGCTGCTATCTCGACAGGTTTGAAGACTGCTCGTCCCGACCTCTCGGTATGGGTATGTTCGGGCGATGGTGACTCGTTGGCTATTGGTGGAAACCACTTCATCCACGCTTGTCGTAGAAATATCGACCTGAACCTCATCCTCTTCAATAACGAGATCTATGGATTGACAAAGGGCCAGTACTCCCCTACTTCGAAATTGGGTAAGATTACAAAGACCTCTCCATTTGGTACTATCGAGGAGCCATTCTCGCCGGCTGTATTGGCAATCGGCGCAAAGGCTTCGTTCGTAGCTCGTACTATTGATATGGAGTTGGATTTGACCAAGGAGATGTTGGTCGAGGGAGCTTGCCACAAGGGAATGTCGGTAACCGAGGCATTGGTTAATTGCGTGATTTTCAACAATAAGACTCACGCTGATTATGCCGAGTCGAAGGCTATTCGCGAGGAGCGCACAATCCGCTTGCGTCATGGCGAGAAGATGCTCTTTGGCGCAAACAAGGAGAAGGGCTTGGTACTTGATGGTATGAAGTTGAAAGTGGTAACCGTTGGCGAAGATGGCTACACTCTTGACGATGTATTGACTCACGATGCACATTGCGAGGATACAGCATTGCACACAATGCTTGCTTCGATGCGCTATCCAGAGTACCCTGTTGCAGTGGGCGTTATCCGCGATGTACAGCGCGCTACTTACGATAGCGAGGTTGCACGCCAGATTACCGAGCAGCAGGAGCGCGAGCCAAACAAGACTGCCGATGATTTGTTCTTCGGTGGCGAGACTTGGGAGGTTAAATAAGACTTAAAATCCGCCTTTTGTGCGGAAACTTGAACGCATACCGCTCATGCCATTTTGGCGTGGGCGGTTGCTTTTTCCATCCATACCCTCGTAGTCGGAGATATTGCGTGAAGCATTCTTGCCGAAGTGGCGCAGATTGTAGACAAACTGCACCATCACATAACGACCTACCGTGCTGTTGAGCACATTGCGTGTGAAGCCTGAGCCTGTCGAACGCGAGAAGGCTGTATTCTGATTTAATATATCGTTCACGCCAATCTGCACCTCACCACGGCGGTTTTTGAAGAGTTGTTTGCCGAGGTAGAGATTGCAGAGTATATACTGCTCATTATAGTTGTTCGAGAAACCGATATATTGATGATAAGCAGCATTAGCTGTGAGAGTAAAGCCTGCACCAAAAATCCATTTTACCGATGCCGAAGCCGTGTGGCGGAAGTAGGAGTTTATGGTATCATCGCCATACGAAGACTTTGCGAGGCTATTCCATGCCTGATTGTAAGTTCCGCGCCACGAAAGCGTAAAGTCGATATTCTCGGATATGTTGCTGCCGAGGGCAAGGCGGAAGGTGTAGCCAATGTTATTCGCTTTGTTGATACTGAAATTGTGATTTGCAACATTTGCGAGCAACTCAGCTTGCGTATGCCCTGCATCGTAGACAGCACTTGGCGTTACGGAGTACTGCACATTGGCGGTCATATTGAGGTTACACTTCATAAAGGCCAATGGCAGACCGTACGACACATTTGCACGCACAGCCCACATACCGCTGATATTCTCGTAGGAGGTAATCTGTGTTGGGCGATATGGCTTGCCATCCTCATCTTTCGGGATTGCGATGCCATTCATCTCTTCGGGCAATGCCCAACCCTTCGAGTTGTAGAGCGTTGATGACGAGATTGAATTTTGGTAGTATTCGCCACGCACCATGGCCATAAAGGTTTGTCCTTTATTAGGCAATGAGAGGATATAGCGAATACTTCCACTATGCGAATATTCTGGTGCGAGGTTGCTGTTGCCGACACTTATGTTTTGTGGTGAGGCAACATCGAAGATGTCGTGCAACTGCGTAACACTCGGTGCATCGGAGTTCGAACGAAACTGAATACGCAGCGAGTTTTGCTTGTTGAAGGCATAGCGGAACATCGCGTGGTACTGCACGCTGTGATACTGTTTGCTGACAAGACTTGAAGTGTTGGCTCCATTCTCGAACTTGCCATTGCGCGATAGATTTTCATATAACACTCTCAAAACAAGAGTGTTGCGCTTCTTTGAATAGCGAATACCCGGACCTACACGATGACGCAGTGTATTGGTCGAGGAGTTGATTGTCAGTGCTTCGTTGTGGCGGCTATCATCCTGTACAAGATAGTCGTTGTTGGTATACCACGCACTTTGTTCCTTGCTTTGGTTGCGGTAAACCACATTGTATTGGGTGGTGAATGTCCAATTTCGAGCTATCGGCTCGTTGTAGTTTATGCCACCATTTATATTATATGTATAGGTTGGCACATCTCTATATTCGTAAATCGGATCAAAGAGTAGAGTATTATTCTCCATCTCCTGCCACATCTTGCCATCGCCGAAATATTCGTCGTATAGCGACTCGTAGAGAGGATTGTCGTATGGTATAGCCTTGGCATTGTTGGTCATAATATGTCGCACAGCGCGATTGTCGCGGTAGCCTGCGCGTGCCGTAATGGTCATTGTGCGCCCCGGAGCACCAAGACGAAGACGGTATTGCAAAAACTCGTTGGCGTTGATACCGCGCATACGATTCTCTGACGAGGAGGCGTTGTAGGCGAGCGAACGGAATGCGATATCCTCCATTCCGAGAGTATCGAGGTCGGTGTCGTTGTTTGAATAGCCCTCGGTTTTGGTTGTGGGGCGATTTCCTTGATAACTTATCGTGGTGCGCGAGGAGAGCTGCTGTCTGCGCGAAATCTTCCAATCAATGCGGGCATTTAGGCGGTGGTTATTGTTGATTTTCTGCGACTTGGAAAGCGTATACTGCGTACCATAAGGTGCAGGCGACTCGTACCAAGTCGTTCGCTCGGAGGTGTTGCGCGTGTTGGTATTGTTGAAGAAGTAGCTACCTTGGAACTTTACATTTTTACGCCTACCCCAAGTATCCGAATAGTTCAATCCTACGGCATTTACGAGTGCTACACCCGACTGTGGGCGTGCCATAAATTGGTTGCCACCGTTGCGACCTCTACGCCCTGAGGAGGTTATGCCGAGCAAATCCTCGAACGAGAAGTTTTGTTGGTTGATGTTGTTGAACAGTCCCAAGAGGGTGATTTTCTGCTTGTTGCGGAATGAATTCAGGTTTCCACCGACAAGGTATTTCGGATTGAACGACTCGCTGCCCGTTTCGGGTTGCCAGCCGAGACCTGCATAGCCCTTGCCGAAGAGCCCATTGCGCATCTTCTTTTTTGTTACGAAGTTTAGTGCCTTGTAGCTCTCGCCATCGTCTATGCCCGAAAATTCGGCGGCATCGCTCAGTTTGTCGAACACCTCCACCTTATCGACAATCTCGGCAGGGATATTCTTTATCGCCATTGTTACATCGTCACCGAAGAACTCGTCGCCATCGACAAATACCTTCTTTATCTGCTCGCCCTGCACCTCTACTTTGCCCTCCTCGACCACTACGCCCGGCATCTTAGAGAGTAGCTTCTCGGCCTCAGCGTCTTTGGTAGTCTTGAATGCGGCGGCATTGTATATCAAGGTATCGGCATTTTGCGTTGTGCGAAACTGATGCACCTCCTTGACTACGGCATCAATCTTGGTTGCCGACTCGCGCATATAAATTTCCCCCAACTCCACGACCTTAGCGTTGGCGTTGCAGGAGAGATGCTTGTCGGCATAACCTATGAAGGTTGCAATAATTGTGTACTCCCCCATCGGCACCGAGAATTCCATGTAACCACCACGCCCCGTAGTGTAGTAGGATTTGTCGGCAGGCTCAGCCTTTGGTGCGACCTCCACAACAGCACCCTGCAAAGGCAGTTTTGTCTGTTCATCAAGCAAGTAAAATATTACTTTCGAGCGATTTTGCGCTACGGCGGTTATCGAAATAAGTGCAACTATTGCAAATATTAGTAGTCGTTTCATTGTCTGTTAATCTCTGATTGACACATACAAAGATATAACTATTATGGAAAAGTTAAATCACAATTTGCTGAAATGACCGATTCGCAGGGCGAAATGACCAATAACCAAGATAACTCAAAAAATTCCTTTAATTGTCAATTATCAATTCGTCAATTGTCAATTATATTCGTATCTTTGCGCCAAAGATGCGAAAAGTATGAAAATTGGAGAGATACAAACCTTGCGTGTGGCGCGAGTATCGGAATTTGGACTATATCTTGCAGACGAGGAGGGCAACGAGGTGTTGCTCCCAAATCGCTATGTGTCGCTGACGCAGAAGGTTGATGACGAGGTCGAAGTATTCGTTTATCACGACTCGGAGGATAGAATTGTCGCAACGACCGAAACACCGAAAATCACCGCCGGAAAGTGCGCCTATTTGAAGGTTGTGGATAAGAATATCCACGGTGCATTCCTCGATTGGGGCATTACGGGCAAGGATTTGTTCCTGCCAAACCGCAATCAGCAGGGCGGAGTTGTTGTTGGCTCGTATAAGGCGGTCTATCTCTATGTGGATAACATTACCGACCGTTGTGTGGCAACATCGAAATTAAAGCAATATGTTAATAATGAGGATATTATAACCCTCTCGCCACGCCAAAAGGTGGAAGCATTGATTGTGTCGGAGAGCGAAATCGGCTACCGTGCTATTGTCGAGAATCGCCATTGGGGAATGATTTACAAGAATCAGCTTTTCCGCGATGTGCAGTTGGGCGATAAGGTCGAGGCGTATGTCAGCCGCATAACCGATGACAACCGCATTGACCTCTCATTGCAGCAGAAGGGCTTTGCGCAGGTGAAGGACTCGGCAGAGGTTTTGTATGACACTATCGTGGCAGCGGGCGGCACGCTTGCACTCTCGGACAACAGCTCGCCCGAGGAGATTCGCGAGCAACTAAATATGAGCAAAAAGTTGTTCAAACGCTCGTTAGGAGTTCTTTTGAGCCACGGCAGAGTTATTTGCGCTGATGGCGCAATTCAAGTTAAGAATTAAATAAATCGTCATTGCGAGAGCCGTAGGCTCGTGGCAATCTCCCTTATATAGGCTTTTAGCCATTAGCCATTAGCTTTTAGCTTTTTTTAGTGAGATTAAAGAATTTAGGGAGTTTAGCGAATGCTATTCTCCCTAATCTCATTAAATTCCCTATACTCCTTATACTCATTATACTCCCTACTGCCGGGTATCGTTTTCGATACCTATGAGTACGAGCGTAGAGTTGGTAATTAAAGGTATCGCCTCGCAGAACAAAATGAACTGCGAGGCAATTCATTATACAAACTTTCGACCTATTGCACTAAAAGTTAACACCTATCTTTACATAGAAAGAATTAACAGCCGTTTTTACCACCTCTTTGGCTGAAGAATGATTGCCCATTGACGAAATTTCACTCTTCGAAACCAATTTTACTACTTGATGTTGGAGTCCCAACGAGAAATTTAATGATTTATAACGAATACCTGCACCAAAGTCGCAATAGAATCCTCCACGAGCTTTTTGGCTCATCGAGTACGAGTAATTATTGCCTCCTAACTCAATGGTGTCCTCATATACATAATTTGCAGATGAAAAACAACCAACAGTTCCACCAAGTCCGAGATTGACAAATGGTGTAAGTTTGTCATTTATAGGATACATAAATTTGATATCTGCAAAAATCGGTAACATTATAGCATTCCACCGCTTAGCAGGTTCTGTCTCGTTTATCTCTGCAGCATCATCTGCTAAAAATTGGAAATCTTTTAATTTACCACAATAATATTGCAGACCAAGACCTGCTCCTACAAATAAATAAGGACCAATTTCTACTCCATGAATAGTTTCAAACAGAGGGCGGGAAAAACCTGTCGTATACTTACCTAAAACTCTATCCTCATATTCTCCATCGCTATTTTCCGTGCTGTAATCAAACTTGAATTTTTTGCCCGCAATAGTGTAGCCAACATTAACTTCTCCTTTGTATTTAGGAGTCCAATCAATCGATTTGAAAGATTTCTTCACTTTGGAAACTTGTTCCGAAGATTGTTGTGCCGATGCAAAAAATATCGAGCAAACAACTGCACATACAATAAGTAATGCTTTTTTCATAATAAATAAGTTTTTGTTGCCCACCAACCCCGAATAAGGCGATTATATAAATAAAGAAAGTGTGAGGTCGTTCGTTTTA
The DNA here is from genome assembly GCA_045537095.1 of Alistipes sp. Taxonomy (GTDB): domain Bacteria; phylum Bacteroidota; class Bacteroidia; order Bacteroidales; family Rikenellaceae; genus Alistipes. The sequence continues at coordinate 3,136 of JAZSOV010000010.1, read as the reverse complement.
TCTGACGATAGGCATTTGGCGTGGCCCAAGCACAAATAAACAATACCTCACACCGAATGGTATATAGAAAATGATATACCAAATGCGGTGTAGAGTGCTGTTGCTTACCCTTGTGCTTGTAAAATCGCCAAATTTTATCGTCAAGGTTAGCGAAACACTTTCACTAATAAAATGTCTGCAATCCGAGGACTGCAATGCAAATTTAGAAATTATTTTTGCAATTTGCAAAAATTAGATATCTCGTCATTGCGAAGGAGTGCAACGACTGTGGCAATCTCCCGTTGTTTGTTTGATAAAATGTATGGGAGATTCCCACGCTCATTACATTCGCTCGGAATGACGATTTATTATTGAAATAGCCAATGGCTAATGGCTAAAAGCGAAAAGCCCTAAAATTTATTTTCTATACCTGCGGTATTGTGAGCAAAAATTTTTATTTTTGCGGTAAATAAATCAAATACCTTTAATTGTCAATTATCAACTGTCAATTGTCAATTAAAATAGCCAATGGCTAAAAGCAAAATTTATGTCAACAATCGCAACCGCAGAGCGTGTATCGCTCGAAAAGACAGATAATTATGTATTCCAGCGTTCGGTGCTGGCGTATCATCGTGCTGCCGAGTTAGTCGAAGGCGATATCCTCGAAATCGGCACCGGCTCGGGCTATGGCGTGGAGGTAATTGCGCCAAAGGCTACCCGCTATATTTCGATAGACAAGCGGCTCCCCGTAGATCCTGTGCAACTCGAAAATGTCGAGTACTACGATATGGAGGTGCCGCCAATCGGCTTCGAGAACTGCTCGTTCGATGCGGTGGTGTCGTTTCAGGTGATTGAGCATATCGAGGAGGATATCGACTTTGTGCGTGAGGTGGCTCGTGTATTGCGCTCGGGTGGAAAGTTCGTTGTTTCGACTCCCAATGCCCCGATGTCGCTCACTCGCAACCCATGGCATGTGCGCGAGTATAATGCTGACGAGCTGCGCAACCTGTTGGAGTGCTACTTCTCGAAGGTCGAGGCATATGGCGTGGTTGGCAACGAGAAGATTATGGAGTACTACCGCAAAAACCGCCAGAGCGTGCGCAAAATCACCCGTTTCGATATTCTCGACCTGCAACATCGCCTGCCTCGCAAGTTGTTGCAGCTGCCGTACGATGTGTTAAACCGCCTAAATCGCAGGTCGCTCCACAAGAAAAATACCTCGCTAACCGAGTCTATCGTGATGTCGGACTATGCTATCGTACCGTACGAGGCGGGAATGGAGTGTTTCGACTTGTTCTTTGTGGCAACGAAATAACAATATTCTTTTATGTTCCTAACCAAGGAGGATTATATCATATATATTCCTCTCTTGAGTTATGGCGGTTAAAAGCCGTAAAAATCTCTTAACTTTCAACTTTTTTTCTTATTTTTGCAAAAAATAAGTAAAACTATGGAGATTAAGTCGTTTGTTTTTAATCCGATTCAGGAGAATACATATATCTTGTGGGACTCCACGAAGGAGTGTATCGTGATTGATGCGGGAAACCTCTCGGCGCGTGAGGATAAGATGTTGGCGGAGTTTATCGAGGAGCAGGGGTTAAAGCCCGTCTTGGCGGTAAATACCCACTGCCACTTTGACCATATCCTTGGTGTTGAGTTTCTCAAAATGACCTACGGAGTGAAGTTTGCTGCTTCGTCTGCTGATTTGGAGCTATTGCGTTCAGGTCGCGCAAGAGGTGCAATGTTCGGCATGGAGTTGGGCGCATTGCCTGAGACAATAGATATTGACCTCGCTGAGGTTGGGGAGGTGCGCTTCGGTAATACCGTATTGCGAGTTATCCCCACGCCGGGGCATACTCCCGGCTGCGTGTCGCTCTTGCACGAGGAGTCGAAAACGCTCTTTACGGGCGATACTTTGTTCCGCGAGAGCATTGGTCGCACCGACCTTCCGGGTGGCGACTACCCTACGATTATCAAGTCGATTTTGGGCTCGATTCTGCCGTTGGGCGATGAGGTTACAATCTACCCCGGACACGGCGACAAGAGCAATATCGGCCACGAATCGCTCTACAATCCATTTGTGGTCGAAGCCTTGAACGGAGAAGTGAATTATAATTAGAGTCGTTAGGGGCGTTAGAGTCGTTAGAGAAAAAACAATTTAGCTAATGGCCAATGGCTAATGGCTAAAAGCCAAGAAAAACTATGAGAATAGATATCTTAACAGTTGTGCCTGAACTCTTGGTGTCGCCTCTGAATGAGTCGATATTGAAGCGTGCGCAGGAGGGCGGTTTCGCCGAGATACATATCCACAATATCCGCGACTACTCGGAGGATAAACACCACAAGGTTGATGACTACCCTTTTGGTGGCGAGGCAGGTATGGTGATGAAAATTGAGCCGGTGTTCCGCTGTATCGAGAAGTTGAAGAGCGAGCGTCATTATGATGAGATTATATTCACCTCGCCCGATGGTATTCGCTACGACCAGCACGAGGCAAACCGACTCTCGACACTCGAAAATATAATTATCCTCTGCGGACACTACAAGGGCATCGACTACCGTATCCGTGAGCATCTTATCACTCGCGAGATTTCGGTTGGCGACTATGTCTTGACGGGTGGCGAGTTGGCAGCAGCGATTATCACCGACTCGGTGGTACGCCTCTTGCCGGGTGCTATTGGCGATGAGGCTTCGGCACTCACCGACTGCTTCCAAGACGATTTACTCGCTCCGCCTGTCTATACCCGCCCTGCGGAGTTCAACGGCTGGAAGGTGCCAGATGTGCTGTTGTCGGGTAATTTTGCAGAGATAGCCAAGTGGCAAGAAACCCAAGCCTACGAAAGGACAAAGGCTTTGCGCCCCGACCTACTTGAAGAATAGGCTTTTGGCTTTTTTTGTACGAATATGTAGTGAGAGGTTGTATAATAAGTTTAATTTTTACGATTTAACCCCCGTCAGAAATTTTCTGACGGGGGTTAAATCCATTTTTTAGACTTGTTAATCAGTCTCCCATTTGCCTTGCAAAAATATCCTTAATTATTATATGTTTGCTCCATTATTGTTATAATATCTCTAATCTGAGTCCTTGTCTGTCCGCTATAATCCTCGGTTAGGTCAATAGTAACGGTTCTGCCCGATTTAGTTCCTTCACCAGAAT
>JAZSOV010000126.1:0-3306 GCA_045537095.1 Alistipes sp. | reverse complement strand
GACAAACAGTTCAACGCAAAATCACTGCGTTTCTTTATTTACACAAATATATATCTTTTGGAACTATTTTCCAAATCTTATTTACTATTTACTACGATTATAACCAAAAAACCTGCCTAACAAAACTTGTTAGACAGGCTCCTTATGTTCCTTTGATTTGATTCAAAAGAGTGAGCCGTTACCCTTCGAGGTGGCGGTTTTTTATTTGTTGGATTGTGGCATAACTGCAAAAGGCTTTTTCTCCTTGTGGCTTGATATAGCGCAAACAAGTTTTCCTTCTATACTCGCACCGCTGTTTGAATAAAATAACAAGAGCCTGCTTAACATAATTTTGTCAGGCAGGCTCTTGCTATGTCGATCAATCTGCTATTCCTCGATTGTTACCGAGAAGATAAGGTCTCCGGGACGAATATCATCAATCACATCCAAACCCTCTATAACCTTGCCAAAGCAGGTATGAACACCGTCAAGGTGCTGGGTGTTTTGGCGGTTGTGGCAGATGAAGAATTGCGAGCCTCCCGTATCCTTGCCGCGGTGCGCCATCGACAATACTCCGCGATCGTGGTATTGACGCTCGGCATCGGTCTCACAAGGAATAGTCCAGCCCGGGCCCCCTGCGCCATTGCCAATAGGGCAACCTCCCTGAATTACGAAGTCGGGAATTACGCGGTGGAATGTTAAACCATCGTAAAATCGCGACTCTGCCAACTTAACAAAATTTGCTACTGTAATGGGTGTCTCCTTCTCGTAGAGCTCCACCCTCATATCACCCTTCTCGGTCGAAATAGTTGCGTACTTCATATTTTCTCTATTTGTTAGCACAAAGATAAGAAAATAAGTTGAAAGTTAAAAGTGTAGAGTTAAAAGTATAGACGCGAGAGGCAAATATAAGGTGCATAAGAAATCCGCTTGCGCAGTTTACTAAGCGTAAATGAGCAAGCGGATTATCGCAGAGCAACGCAATAGTTGCCCTATAAAATGGTTTTTACGAAAGGAAGGCGAGCAAAATACCTGCTGCTACCGCCGAACCTACCACACCCGCTACATTCGGTCCCATAGCGTGCATAAGGAGGAAGTTCGATGGATTCTCCTTCTGACCTACGGTCTGCGATACACGGGCTGCCATAGGCACTGCCGATACACCTGCCGAGCCGATAAGTGGGTTAATCTTCTTACCCTCCGGCAAGAAGAGGTTCATAAACTTAGCAAGGAGCAGACCTCCCGCAGTACCGCAACTAAATGCTACAATACCCAAAACAAGGATACCGAGAGTCTTGAAGTTGAGGAACGAATCCGCAGTAGCGGTAGCACCTACCGAGATACCGAGGAAGATAACCACGATGTTCATCAACTCGTTCTGTACGGTCTTCGACAAACGGTCTACAACGCCACACTCCTTCATCAAGTTACCAAGCATCAAGCAACCAACGAGTGGTGCAGCCGATGGGAGAAGCAACGAGATGATGATGGTGATGATAACAGGGAAGATAATCTTCTCGGTCTTCGACACCTGACGCAACTGCGACATCTTAATCATACGCTCCTTCTTGGTGGTGAGAGCCTTCATAATAGGTGGCTGAATCACAGGAACGAGGGCCATATACGAGTAAGCTGCAATAGCGATAGGTCCCAACAAATCCGGAGCAAGACGAGCCGTCAAGAAGATAGAGGTAGGACCATCAGCACCACCGATAATACCAATCGAACCGCACTCGTTTGGCTCGAAGCCGAGGGCCTTTGCGCCCAAGAAGGTTGCAAAGATACCGAGCTGTGCAGCAGCACCGAGCAAGAAGCTCTTTGGGTTAGCAATCAGTGGACCGAAGTCGGTCATCGCACCTACGCCCACGAAAATCAAGCAAGGATAGATACCGAGCTTAACACCGAGGTAGAGGTAGTCGATAAGACCTGCCTTATCCACGAAGATATCCCAATGAACATGACCGCCTGCAAACAACTCCGAGTGGAACATATCCGCACCCGGAAGGTTTGTAAGCAACATTCCAAACGCAATAGGGAGCAAAAGCAGTGGTTCAAACTGCTTCTTGATTGCAAGGTAGAGAAGGAAGCAAGCGAGTGCAATCATCACTGCAAACTTCCAGCCACCCGGTGCAAAGAAGGCTCCAAATCCCGAAGTTGTGGCGAAATCCGCCAAACTATCGAGAATGAAATTAGACTGCAATAGTGAAATCATAACGCCTACTCAATAACAAGTAAAACATCACCCTCCATTACAGTTGCACCTGCCTGAACAAGCACCTGCTTAACAACACCGCCACGCTCAGCATCGATGTTGTTCTCCATCTTCATAGCCTCCAATACGAGGAGAGTCTGACCTGCCGCTACGGTGTCACCCTCCTTAACATTGATAGAGAGTACTGTGCCCGGAAGCGGACAAGCAACCTTCAAACCACCGGCAGCAGGAGCCGCAGCAGCTGGCTTGGTTGCGATAGGGGTCTTTGGAGTTACCGAAAGACCGGTAGCCTCAGGAGCAGCGGTAACTTGCGGCTTCTTAGCAACAGGAGCCTTGCCACCTGCAATCTCAACATCGTATTTTGTACCATTTACGGTAACATGCGCCAATGTTGACGCCTCGTTAATATCGTCAATCTTAACCTCGTAAGAGTTGCCGTTGATTGTCAATGAATACTTTTTCATTTCGTTTCTAAATCTCTAAAAATTATTTACGCTCAGGTACCTGAGTCAATCCGTGAATTTTAGAACTCCAAGGCGAGTATGCACGAGCGATGCGGTGGATGGTAATCATCTCCGACTCCTGGTCGTGCAAGTTGCTCTTGTAGAGTTTCAAGGCGGTGATAATAGCCGCTGCAATCTCTTGGTTGGTAATTGCTTCATGCTCATCGGCAGCAGCAGCTCCCTTTGTAGCAACCTTCGCAGCCTTCTTCTGACGAGTAAACGCCCAACCCATACCCTTCATCACAAAGATAAGGAGTACAAGTACGGTAAACACCATCAAGAAGCCGACACCAGCCATCAGCAACATCTCGGGCCAGCCTACATTTGCAAATCTATCCATAGTTCAAATTTGTTTTACGGTTTGGACTACAATGGAATATTCGAGTGCTTACGAGCAGGGTTCTGCAAACGCTTGGTTGCCAACGACTGCAAAGCACGGATAATACGGAAACGAGTGTTACGAGGCTCGATTACATCATCGATATAGCCATAGCGAGCTGCGTTGTAAGGGTTAGAGAACAAATCCTTGTACTCCTGCTCCTTCTCTGCTACGAACTTAGCCTTAGCCTCAGGGTCGGTGAACTCTGCCAAAGCCTTTGCGTGCAATACCTC
>JAZSOV010000022.1:0-1691 GCA_045537095.1 Alistipes sp. | reverse complement strand
GAGAAGGATAATGCCACTGTTGGTTTGGCTAAGATGAACATGATTCTTCACAATGAGATTTATGCTGACATCAAGCAAGGCGATACTATCAATGACCCACAATTCAAGGATGACGACCAGCTCAAAACTTTCGATTATATCGTTGCAAACCCACCTTTCTCAACCAAATCGTGGTTAAAAAGTGCCAAAGCAGAGGATAAATATAAGCGTTGGGGCGAAGGTATAAAGATTGGCATCCCGCCAGAGAAGAATGGCGACTATGCCTTCTTGCTTCACATTGTTCGCTCGCTGAAGCAGACAGGTTGTGCAGCTTGTATCTTACCTCACGGAGTACTGTTCCGAGGCAATGCTGAAGCACAAATTCGTAAGTATCTCGTTGCCGAGAAGCGATACATTAAGGGCATTATCGGTCTGCCTGCCAACCTATTCTTCGGTACGGGAATCCCCGCTTGCATCATTATCATCGAGAAATCGGAGGCTGCAGGTCGTAAGGGCGTCTTTATGATTGACGCCAAGAGTGGTTACATTAAGGACGGTGCCAAAAACCGCCTGCGTGAGCAGGATATTCGCCGCATTGTCGATGTATGGCAAGCACAGCGCGATGTGCCACACTTCGCACGCTTTGTACCTATGGAGGAGATTGAGCGCAACGATTACAATCTCAATATCCCTCGCTATGTTTCTGCTCCCGATACCGAGATATTGCAAGATATCGATGCACACCTCTATGGTGGGCTGCCTAAGCATGACATTGACCAACTTGCGACATATTGGGATGTGTGCCCATCGTTGCGTAGCGACCTCTTCTCGGAACATCCTACACGCGAAGGATACTATTCGCTCAACTGTGAACAAGATGCTATCCGTGATACCGTTTCTGCAAATGCCGATTTCCGAAAGCAGAGCGAGGTGTTTAAGCGTAGTTTTGCCGATTGGTGCGACAAGCATCGCAATGAGCTCAACGCACTTGTTCAGGGCTTTGCTCCCAAGACACTAATCGAGCAACTTGGTAACTCGCTGTTGGAGATTTTCGGGGCAGATAGATCGCTTGTCGATGCCTACGATGTCTATGACTGCCTGATGAATTATTGGGGCGAGACGATGCAGGATGATTGCTATATGATTTCGTCTAGCGGCTGGACAGTGCAACCATATACGCCTCAACCAGCATCGAAAAAGAGCAACGACAAGAAAAAGGAGAAGAAAGCAGCCACGCCCGAGGATATTGTTTGCGACCTCCTTCCTGTGCCTATCGTTATCGATGAGTATTTTGCCGATAAGCGCAATCTTATCATCGCTGCCGAGGAGTTGCTCTCGCAGAACGAGGCACAACTTGCCGAACTTATCGAGGAACAGGCGGAAAACTACCTTGACGAAGACAACTTCCCAGACGGCAAGATGACCGATGCCAATATCAAGAAACGCATCAAGGCACTTGATAAGAAGGCTGATGCCGAGGAATTGGCAGTTTTGCAAAAGTATCTAAAGCTAAAAGAGGATATATCCTTCGTTAAGCGTACTATTAAGAATCTTAAGTACGATCTGCTTACTGCACTTTTGGTTAAGTATGCCGCCCTCTCGGAGGAGGATATTAAGCGATTAGTCATCGAGAAGAAGTGGTTTGCATCGCTTGGTTCACGCCTCGATGGCGAGATGCAGCGCATCAGCCAGCAGCTTACCTCAAAGGTGTC
>JAZSOV010000031.1:0-1582 GCA_045537095.1 Alistipes sp. | reverse complement strand
CATCTTATGACCGCACGCGTCGCAAAGCTTATCCTCTGTGTAAGTTGCTTCATCTAACGAGAAATGCTCTGTTTCATCAGTATAAGCGTCGCAAAGCCTACATTTGTGTGCGTGGTTGAGGTCGCCAACGCTCACCCACACGGTGGTGTCGTAATCGTGATTTCCGAATTCACCGTAGGTCTGTCCACAGGTAGCGCATTCTGCCTTATGCTGACAGTCGCTCGTGCCGCCGGAGTGTCCTGTTCTGCTGTTCGGCTTTTCCGCACCGCATACGCTGCACTCGTACCAGTGGTGAGTATCGTTGAACTTGAGCTCGGTGTAATCGTGCTCGATCGTTCTCTGATAGCCACAGATACAATCAACGTCACAGGCGTTGTCGAATTGATGCGCGGTTTGGTCTATCTTATAGGTGTCGCAACCGGTACATTTGAACCAGTGGCTATTTTCGTCATAGCCGTATTCTCCGCTAGAAACGTGGTTTACGTGTCCCGTTGCGGGAGTGATTACGTATCCGCATTCGGTACATAGTTGAGGATCGTCTTCGGTTGCGGGCGCGCCTTCGACGTGGTCTTCTATCGTGCTTATTTCGTTACAACCAGGCGTTAGGCACTTGTGTGCGTGTCCGTCTTCGTCTTCATAATCCCACGTTGCACTCCAATCGTGGTCGGCTAAATCTAACTTGCTATCTTCTACGCTAGTTACTATAGTGCAATTTTCGTCGGCGTATACTTTATTACAAATAGAGCAAGTCCAGTATGCGTTGTTACCTTGAACTTGGCAAGTCGATTCTTTTGCGTCGGTTTTGGTCAGGATATATACGGCGCTTTGGTCGTTCGCGTACAACGTAGCGTTATTAGCGCAGTGACTGATAGCATACACCTTGTCACCGTCAAATACGGGTGTTAAATCGGTGCCTATGGTTTGTCCCCACGCACTTCCGTCTATGGTGAATTCTTCGTCAATAACTATTTGCTTGCAAAGTGCATAAGCAACTTCACCGCTAGCGAATTGTTCTGCCGTTCTTCCGCCGTGTTCGTTAGCGGTAGCATTTAAATAATAATTATTCTCAACAAGTGACGACGTATCATTGTCATCCAATACAATTACTCCACCGTAAATCAGCGTCGATTGATACTCGGCAGGAATGATAATCTCTCCAGCGTTATAACAATTGCATACTAATGAAGTATTAATATTAGCAATACCGCTTGAGGCCATTATTTCCGCATTGTTCTCATCAAAATTCTCATCGAAGGTAACTTCTATATTTCCTACGTTGTAGGAATTAACTATTGTTGTAGTCATTGTCCATCCTGCGATACCGGCAACAGTGTATCCGAAAGAACCAGCATTAATTTCGATATCACCGGCGTTATAGCATCTTTCTATTGTTACGCTTGAGCTTGACACTCCAATAATACCGCCGACAGCTTCATCATAATTTGCATCAACCGTAATATTACCCGTATTGGTGCAATCGCTTATTCGGTTGTAAACTCCGAATCCGACAACACCGCCGACAGCCGGGAATATACTTTGAACGATAATATTGCCTTTGTTATGACAATTAGTTATTTCAACT
>JAZSOV010000062.1:0-31973 GCA_045537095.1 Alistipes sp. | reverse complement strand
ACTGTAACTATTTCGCAGGGTATCGAGGGTAAGACTTTCCTCGTTAAGGGCTTGCTGGATCCAGCATTGCTCACCGGGCAATATGGCGTGGTTGATGATACTATTGTTGCGAGATTTTACGACAATGAGATCCATATCGGTAGCACCAAGATTGCTGACAAGGGCTCTGTGTTGCCGTATGATATATGGTGTGCTCCATACTCTGATTCGGGCTACTTCTGGCCGGGTGAAGTTGTGTCGAGCCCATATAACAATGGTACACTTAACTTTATCAACGCGAATGATTCGACATTTACGGGACTGATGTTCTATATTGGTAGCACTATCACAGATAATCAAGGTTATGTCGATTTATATATCCATATGGTATTGACTAAGAAGAGCGAAGGCGGAGAAAGCAGTAAAGCCAATGCAACCGAGAACTTCACTCGAGGAGAAGAGGTTAATGTAACTTGGAAGTAGTACTTGTCATACACCTTACAGAAAGAGAGGCTGTCGCAACATCGCTTGTTGGACAGCCTCTCTTTTAAGGCACCTAACTAACCTATATTTCGTTCGAAATACTTATGCTACATAGTAGTGCGAAGCCAACTCGGTGAACGAAGCAACCTGCTCGTCAATCCAAGCCTGATCGCGACCAAGCTCCTCAGCCAAAATCTGTGCTACGCGTGGTGCAGCCTTCTGAGCCTCGCGAGCATCAACGAACAAGAGGCGTACACGGCGTGCCAAAACATCATCTACGGTCAAAGCCATCTCGTGACGAATAGCCCAAAGTACCTCCGCTACTGTGTAGTCGTACTTCTCCGACAACTTCTCGCCGAGTGCAGGGTTCTCCTTAATCATATTGAGGATTGCAGGCTCGTCAGCACCGTAAACATACATGTGGTCTGCCAAGTTTGGATTTGGACGCCAGCCGTGAACCTTCAACTTCTTGGTTACGCACTTGCGCTTCTCAACCTTACCCATCTTGATAGCCTTATCAACGGTATCCTCTGCCATCTTGCGATACGAAGTCCACTTACCACCGGTGATGGTGATGAGGTCGTTGTCCGAAACTACAACCTTGTGCGAACGCGAAACCTCCTTCGACTTCTTACCCTCCTTCTTAGGCGCTGCGAGTGGTCGCTGACCTGCAAATACCGAAACGATGTCGGCACGGGTTGGAGCAGGGTTCATGTAAAGACCTGCTGTATCGAGGATAAACTGAATCTCCTCATCGAGTGGGCGTGGCTCGCTCTCTGCGGTAGGACGCTGGATGTCGGTAGTACCAACCACTACCTTGTCGTGCCAAGGCACTGCAAACAATACACGGCCGTCCGAAGTCTTTGGAACCATGATAGCGTAGTCGCTCTGCAAGAACTTCATATCGAGAACGATGTGAACACCCTGCGAAGGGACAACCATCTTAGCCTCTCCCGGCTTATCCATCTGCAACACCTCATCAACGAAGCAGCCTGCGGCGTTGATAACAGCCTTTGCCTTTACGGTGTACTCCTTACCTGTGAGGAGGTCTTTTGCTACAACACCTGCAACCTTACCCTTCTCATCGTGCAATACGCTGACAACCTCGGTGCGGTTAGCTACAACGCCACCGTGCTCAACACAGGTCTGTGCGAGGTTGCAAGCCATACGAGCGTCATCGAACTGACCATCGTGGTAAACAACACCACCCTTCAAGCCCTCAGCAACCGAAGTAGGGAGGTACTGACGAAGAGTCTTTGCTGTGATAAAGCGTGAACGACCATAGCCGAAACCGAATGAGAGAATATCATAAACGGTCAAACCGCAGAAGTAGAGGAAGTTCTCCCAATGGCTGTAATTCGAGATTACGAAGGCTTGGTCCTTAACGAGGTGTGGAGCATTTTGCTTCATCAAACCACGCTCGTGAAGAGCCTCACGCACCAAATCAACCTCCAACTTTTGGAGATAGCGCACGCCACCGTGAACAAGTTTAGTTGAACGGCTTGAAGTACACTTTGCGAAGTCCTCACGCTCGAAGAGCGCAACACTGTAACCGCGCGATGCGGCATCAACAGCGCAACCAAGACCGGTTGCACCACCACCTACAACAACGAAATCCCATACCTTTTCGGTGTTTTCGAGCTGTTTGAGTAAGTTTTCTCTTTGCATTTTTTGTGTTTTATATTAGTTTAATTGATAAAATATCCCTTTAACCGCACAAAATTACACTCTTTTGATGAAAAAGCAAAGAAAAAGGTGAAAAAATAGTTAATAAAAACAAAAAATGAAGAGTAGAGATACTCCTCCACTCTTCATCATTGGCTCGAAACCATATATGGTAGGTCTCGACAAAACTTCAAATAGCCATCTCGCCTAATCGTCAATGCCTATACAGCGGCCGGTCTTGTCAAATTTAAGTTCCAAATCGTTCGATAACTCTACTTCGTAGCCAAAACGCCTATTCTCAATCTGGACGATGCCTGCATCGCCATAGTGAGCCTTCACAAAGTTAGCAATCTGTGTAGGGACAACATTCGCAGGAACATTAGCTCTCTTATTCTTAATACTTTCCCACTTGCCTGAAGCGTTGAACTCGATTTTTGTACCATCGTTTAGGATAACGGTATAGTCATTATCGGTGATGTCTTTATCGTGAGTAGCAACAATAACACCACTATTTGCAAAATTCTTCTTCAAGAATGTTTGTGCCTCCTGAGGTAACTGTTGCGCGGTAATCGCTACCTCCCAAGCCATTGCGGGGGTGATAGCAAGCGCGGCAACTGCCAACGCCGAAAGTAACATCTTTTTCATAATTATATCTCTTTTTAAGGTTTACATACAAATATACGATAAATCATTCATATTTATTGTTTCTATATCGAAAAAGTTGCAAAAAATATTCCAAAATAGACGGTGGGGACGGAAAACATCCCCTCCTCTATTAAACCTTTTTTGAAATGTTTTGGTCTAATATTTGGATATATCAAAAATTCTACTTAATTTTGATAACCGAAATAAAAGTTTTTAGGAGGATTTATTATGGCACAGCAAGAAAAAACCCGTTATAGTGATGCCGAGTTGGCCGAATTTAAGGAGTTGATTTTGAAGAAACTCGAACAGGCTCGCCACGACTATGAGGAGTTGCGTTCCAGCATAAGCCGTGTAACAGGCAATGATACCGAGGATACCTCGCCAACCTTCAAGGTTCTCGAAGAGGGCGCTACAACACTATCTAAGGAGGAGTGTGAGCGTTTGGCTGCTCATCAGTCGAAGTTTATCCGCAACCTCGAACTTGCTCTTGTGCGTATTGAGCATAAGACTTATGGCATCTGCAAGACCACCGGTAAGCTGATTCCGCGTGAGCGTCTGTTGCGTGTTCCGCATGCAACCGAGACCATCGAGGCCAAAGAGAGCAGAAAGTAGTTCGTAGCGACTGCTTAATATATTATATATAACATAGGTGCGCTATTCGTAGGAATAACGCACCTATTGTTTTCGGGAGCTATTTGCTCCGTTTAGTTGAAGTAGTAGCTCGCCTTGCGCATCTCCTCGTGCGAACGGAAAGGCTTGCGTGGCTTCAAGTAGCGATTGAGGAACTTGTGAGCCTCGAAACGACGCTCTGTTGCATCCTTCGAATCGATGCGGTCTACATGGTGAGCACCCTTTGAAGGTCCATAGACCTTGTACTCGAACGCCTTGTTGTGGCTCTTCAAGGCATCAATCATACGCTGTACCTCCTTTACCCATACATCGTTGTCATTCTCGGTGGTGGTAATCATCAACGGAATACGCAAATCCTTGGCGTAGGTAACAGGTGAGCGACGGGCATACTCCTCAGGAGCCTCCTTCGGGGTCTTGCCAACATGGTACTTGTCCGAGAAGAGCTTACCGTAGGTCTCGCTGTGGTAGGTCAATCGGAATGTTACATCCGATACTGGAACACCCGCATAGGCGCAAGTGTAGATGTCGGGGTATCTGCAAGCATTCATCAACGATATCATACCTCCGTGGCTCCAACCCATCAAGCCCACACGGTTTTTATCTACTACGCTGTAATTCTCGATCATATATTTGGTTGCCTCCAATACATCTTCGTTCTCCAAGCCGCCATAGTCGATTGACTGCCAGCAATCTTTGCCGTAGCCGGTACTTCCGCGATAGTCGGGAGCGACAACGATGTAACCCTGTGCCAACAACTCGCGCAAGAAGTGGCGGTTGCCCGAACTAAATGTGCCGTGAATGCCGCCGTGAGGCATAACAATCAGCGGATACTTCTTGTTCTGCTTGGTATCCTTAGGGAAGAATACATAGGCGTAGAATTTGAACTCGTTGTCGAGGAATTGGTCGTAGAATGGGTCATTCGTACGGCGGAACTCCTTGTTTTGTGGTTGGCGTGCAGGACCGGTCAAACGCACCTTGTCGATAATGGCGTAATCCTTCAAGTACTCGAAAAGAAGTACATCCTCGACCTTCTTCTCCAACACTTGGAAGTTGTGCTTTTGGTCAGCTATGCGCTGTGCCAACTGCTCGACGGTTGTTACCTTCGGCTTTGCGATAGTATCGTCATCCTGAGCTGATACTGTGCAGATGCCTCCGAGGAGGGCAAATGCCATAAACATAAATTTAAGTTTCATAAGCTATTTGTTTAGATATAATATGATAGTGTCGATTACGATATCACAAACTTACAACAATTATTGCGAATTTCAAAATGGTTTTTCAGAAGAGTTCGAGTTGGTCTATCTCGTGGTTGAAACTCTTGCGATGATAGGGCGAGAGTCCGAACTCGCGCACAGCAAGTCGGTGTTCACGAGTGGGGTAGCCCTTGTTCTTTGCCCAACCATACATCGGATATTCGGCATCGAGTTGCAGCATGTAGTCATCGCGGAAGGTCTTGGCCAAGACCGATGCCGCGGCGATGTTGGCATACTTGCCATCGCCCTTTACGATGCATTGGAAGGGTAGTTTCAGCTTTGTATAGAAGCGGTTGCCGTCAATAGCAAGAAATTGGGGCTGAGGGTTGAGTTGCTCCACCGCCAACGACATGCCTTCGAACGAGGCGTGGAGGATATTTATCTCGTCAATGCGCTCGGCTGATACCTCCTGCACGGCCCACGCTACGGCCTCCTTGCATATCACTTCACGCAAGGCGTAGCGGTTCTTCTCGCTCATCTGTTTCGAATCGTTCAGCAGAGGGTGGTAGAAGTCGGGCGGAAGAATTACGGCTGCAGCAAAGACCGAGCCTGCCAAGCAGCCTCGTCCCGCTTCATCGCATCCCGCCTCGATAAGTTCGCGCTGAAAAGAGTTCTCCAACATACTATTTTTCGTTTATTGGCTACAAAGTTAACTTTTTTTGACGAAATTTTCCCGAAAAAAGGTATCTTTGTGGTATGCAATTGAGTGCTATAACCCGAAAATCGGCCCTGATGGCCATACTGCTGCTTGTGGCGATACTTTTTGCTACGGCATTACGCTCACGCCTTGTTCCATTTGGTGTGGAGGAGGCAGATTCGGCATATCCCGACCGAATAGTGTCGTTTGTGATGGCGATGCTGTTGTTCTTGTGTGGTGGATTTGTTGAGGGAAGGATGCTCCAACGCTCCGGACTGAATAAGAGCTACTGCACCCTCTCGATACCTCTCTATGGCGTGTTGGCGTGTGGCGTATTGCTATCACCCAATGCACTGCTCACTGCGGCGGTGTCGTTCGGTTTTGCCATGGCTCTACACCTGCTATTGCGCTCTCTGCATAGCGCAGGCGAAAAGGAGTCGGTGTTTATAGCTTCGGTATTGCTGGGAGGAATGGTGCTGCTCTATCCGCCAAGCATTGTGCTTGTTGTTGTGATACCTCTCTCGATTTTTGTGCTTGCACTATCGCTTCGTCAGGTGTTGATTATGGCTATGGGATATGCGTTGCCACTCTTCGCCGCCTCGTATGTGGTATGGTATGGTGGCGATAGTATGTTGCAGTTTGGTCGTAACCTTATCTCGGCACTATCGCTGCAAGGTATGGCCGAAGTGGATAAGATACCATACCTCTCGATTGTGATGGCGGTGGCTGTTGTGGCCCTGCTTGTGTGGGGTATGGTCTACGCTATTGTGCGCCCCGATAAACGATTTATGATGGTGCGTATGCGCCGTTCAATCAATCTCTTTGTATGGGTGTTGGTGCTGACTCTCTCTATGCTCTTTTTGCCTTCGTGCGACCTGACTGCCATTGCGATTATTGCAGTGCCACTAACGATATTGTTGAGTTTTGTGCTCGATGCCTTGCCTAACAATCAATCGACAATAGCCTATTGGGTGCTACTCGCACTCTTTGCGTTGCACCTCTTCATTGAGTAATAAGAAAACGGAATTATATAATTCCGTAAAATATCTATTTGAAAGCCTCTTGCAGATGCTCCACGATGTTGGAGCGTATGGCTCGTTCGGCCGATAGAACCATATTCTTTATCGCCTGTGCTGTCGATTTGCCGTGGCCTAAAATCACAGGCGCGTTGATGCCGAGTACGGGCGTGCCTCCCGTATGCTCGTAGTTTAACCCTTCCCAGAATGAGTTGGTGTGGCAGTGCTGTGAGTTAATCGAGTATAGCCCCTCGGATAACTTCAAGATTGTGTTGCCGACAAAACCATCACACACGATGACATCCGCAATTTCCGATGTGAAGATATGCGAGGCTTCTACATTGCCGACAAAGTTATATTTGCCCACCTCGTTGCCCAACTGCAACAACTCGTGTGCAGCCTTTATTTGCAGGTTCCCCTTGGTAGGCTCGGTGCCGATGTTGAGAAGTGCCACGCGCGGATTCTCGATGCCAAGCACTGAGCTGGCGTAGATTGAACCAATCAGAGCATACTGCTCCAAGACATCGGCCTTACAGTCGATATTCAGACCGACATCGAGCAACAGGGCTGATCGACCGGCAGTTGTCGGGATAAGTGTGGATATTGTTGGGCGGATCACACCTTCGATAGCCTTTACGACTTGTGTCGAGCCAACCATAACGGCACCCGTAGAGCCGGCACTCGCAAAGCCGTCAATCTTACCTTCCGCCAAATATCGGAAACCTACGGCGATACTCGAATCGGGCTTCTGCTGGAAGGCGCGTACGGGGTGGTCGCCCATCTCGACAACCTCCGATGTGGCTACAATCTCGAAGCGGTCGGCCGAGCAACTCTCCGCTGAGAGGGTACGGCGAATAGCCTCCTCGTTGCCAAAGAGTACAATGCGGCAGTCATCTGTTATGGCATTAAGTGCCATTACAGCTCCCTTGACCACGACCTCAGGCGCGAAATCGCCACCCATAGCGTCTAATCCAATCCTAATCATATCCTAAAAGGTCTAAAAAGTGTCAAAAAAAGCCTGCAAACCTATGTGGTAAGCAGGCTTCATCGTTTCAGTACATAGACCAAACTATGCCTCTACCTTCTTCTCGATAGCCAACTTGCCACGGTAGAAACCGCACTCTGGGCATACACGGTGATAGAGGACTGCCGAACCACAGTTCGAGCAAGTTACGACTGTTGGAACAACAGCTTTGTAGTGAGTTCTACGCTTGTCTCGGCGAGTTGACGAGACTTTGTGTTTTGGATGTGCCATAACTGTAATCTATTTTTTAAGTTTTACCTATTTTATATCCTCGTTGTAATAGAGTTCTACTCCTCTGCTTCAATTGTGTCGCTATCGTCTGATGCGGTAAATCGAGCCATCATCTCTGGGTCGCAACCACCCTCCTCGTGTACGCGGCGGTAGGGTAGTGATATCACGATACTCTCGTAGATATACTGTTTGAGCGAGAGTTGGTCGCCCTTTGCAATCCACATTACATCGCCATCGTAGTCGTGCTGCAACTCCGAAAAACGGACTGTCAGCAATCCCGAAAACTCGATTGGAATATTGCAATCCTCCAAGCAACGGTCGCACTCTACAACCACGCTACCTGAGATAGCCACATTTACATCGAGCTTCGTGTCGGAGCAGTTTACGCAGGCGTGAACTTTGCAGTTACCGCCCTTAATCTCGTTTGACTCCATCTCGACAAAGAGCGTGTCATCAACCTCGAAATCGAAGGCGTGCAGACCACTCGATAACGACATATAGTCAATCGAAAACTTATTATTTGCTCCCATAATTGCTCCTATAATGGCGTAATTAGCGTGCAAATGTACGACAAAAAAGCAAATTGTGCAAAGTTTTTGAACGAAAGTTGCTATATTTGCAGAAAATAGTGTTGAAAACCAATATATAAAGGGTTGTAGATAGGGTATGAGTAGATTTAAAATCTCTGTTTTGAGCAATTTTAAAGAGCTGTGGCGTTACAATATTACGGTAGTTTGTGAGCTATGTTCGGCTAATGGAGAGCGCATAGAGTACAAGGCGGAGGAGAGCTATGTTGCTCCTGTCGGTGCAAATTTGTCGGCTGCTCCTAAGGACTATCCCGCATCGCGAACAATCGTTATGGAGAGTGGCGATGGTGACTATCTGAATATCCTTGTCTATGTTGTGCCGCACACTCTACCGATAACAGACGAGATATTTAAGACAAAGCCATTTGCGCTTATTGTAAAAGCAGAAAATGAAGATGGCGTGGTGCTAAATCAATCTTTCGATATCAACCAGTGGTCGGGAGATAATATAACTTTGAGAGTTGGCAACTATCAAATTGACAATTGATAATTAAAAAAGCTAATGGCTAAAAGCCAAAAAACTATATGAAACAGAATTGGAAACCATGTGCAATAGTAAACCCCGTACCTGCGGTGTTGGTTAGTTGTGGCGATAGCCCCGAAAACTACAATATGCTCACCATAGCGTGGACAGGAACAATCTGCTCTGAGCCCCCTATGACCTATGTCTCGATACGCCCTGAGCGACACTCCTACGAGATAGTGAAGCGTACGGGCGAGTTTGTTATCAACCTCACCACCGAAGCGTTGGCCGAGGCTACCGACTGGTGCGGTGTGCGCTCCGGTCGCAACTTCGATAAGTTCAAGGAGTGTGGCTTAACGCCTGAGAAGTCGGCTGTGGTGGCAGCCCCTTCGATAGCAGAGTCGCCTATCTCGATTGAGTGCCGCGTGAAGGAGATTATCCCTCTTGGCTCGCACGATATGTTTATTGGCGAGGTGGTAAATGTTGCGGTCGATGAGCAGTATCTCGACCCCGAAACGGGAAAGTTGGACTTGGCAAAGGCGAAACTATTGACCTACGCCCACGGAGCATATTTCGCACTTGGCGAGCAGATTGGCACCTTTGGCTGGACCGTCAAAGGCTCAACCCTGAAAAAAGAGTTAAAAAGAGGCCGCAAAAAATAGTGGTACAAAGAGGCAAGAAACTGTCGTTTTAATTGAGAATTAAGAATTGAGAATTAAGAATTAAGAATTAAGAATTAAGAATTATTTTCCACTACTCACTACTCACTGCTCACTACTAATAGTTAGATTAGCTCTTTGGTTAAGCGCGACATAGCTTTGCGAGCAGAGTCTTGATTATAGAGAATGTTGTATACCATATTGGCAATAGGCATCTCTACGCCACATCTCTTGTTTATATGGTGTATTGTCTCTGCGGCAAAGTATCCCTCAGCAATCATTGTCATCTCGTTTAACGCACTCTTTACGGTTAATCCCTTTCCTATAAGTACGCCCAAACGGCGATTTCGGCTGTGTGTGGAGTAGCAGGTGACGAGTAAATCTCCCAAATATGCCGATGCTCGTGTCTCTCGTATATCGGGATAGCTCTTGCGTAGGAAGGTGCTCATCTCCCTTGCGCAATTAGCTGTGAGTACAGCGATGAAGTTATCGCCATATCCCAAGCCAACCGCCAAACCAACCACCAATGCGTAGATGTTTTTGAGGACTGTGGCGTATTCAATACCATATAAATCGGTCGAAATGGTTGTGTTTATAAACTTGGTCTTGATTTTATTTTCAAGAACGCGAGCGTTGTCTATGTCGGGACAAACAACCGTTAAGTAGGAGAGCTTTCCTTGTGACACCTCCTCTGCGTGCGATGGACCTGTAACTACACCGAGTTGGTTAAATGGGATATCGTAGCGTGAATGTATATACTCGGTAACGGTCTGATACTGCTCAGGAACAATTCCTTTTATGGCAGAGATAATAAGTTTATCCTTCAACGATACGGTCAGAGGTTCGAGGTATAATTTCAAGTAGGAAGAAGGTGTGGCCAAAATAACTATATCGGCCGCAGCAACCACTTGGTTTATATCGTCAGATACAACAATCTTGGAGGTGTCAAATTCTATGTTTCGGAGGTATTTTATGTTTATACCCTTGTCGCTCAACGACTCCAAGACTTCACTGTTGCGAACATACCAGCCTACCGACTGCTCATTTTCGCACAATATCTTCACTATGGCAGTAGCCCAACTGCCATGGCCTATAACAGCGCAAGTTGCATTTTTATCTAACTTCATACCACTATTGGTAAGGTTTTATTGTTGGTTTATATTGGGTGTGCTTAACTAAAACTCCGATGTGAAGTGGAATTTTATATCAGGGAACTTCTCTTGGGCAAGTGCCAACGCATAGCTTGTGTCGGCCAAGAAGACATCGCGGTCGTGCTTGTCCTTCGCCATATTGGCGTGCTTGCGACGCTTGAAATCGGCCAATTGCTCGGCATTATCGCTCTCTATCCAGCAAGCTTTATATATCGAAATTGGCTCCCAACGACACTTTGCACCATATTCATGCTCCAAGCGGTACTGAATAACCTCGAACTGCAACTGTCCTACCGTACCGATAATCTTGCGACCGTTGAGCGACGAGGTGAAGAGCTGCGCCACACCCTCATCCATTAGCTGGTCTACACCCTTGGCCAACTGCTTAAACTTCATCGGGTCGGCATTTTCAATGTAGCGGAACAACTCCGGCGAGAAGGATGGAATACCCGTAAATTTCAACTTTTCGCCCTCGGTAAAGGTATCTCCGATTTTGAAGTTGCCTGCATCGTGCAGACCTACAATATCGCCCGGATAGGCGAAGTCGATGATGGACTTCTTCTCCGCCATAAATGCCGTAGGCGACGAGAATTTCATCTGCTTGCCACTTGCAGCGTGGAGGTAGTTTTTATTGCGCTCGAAAACTCCCGAACATATCTTCATAAAGGCGATGCGGTCGCGGTGGTTCGGGTCCATATTGGCGTGAATTTTAAATATAAAGCCCGTCATCTTCTCCTCCTGAGGCTCAATCTGTCGGGTTTCGGTGGTCGAAGGGCGAGGTGATGGTGCGATGCGGATAAAGCACTCCAACAACTCGCGCACACCGAAGTTGTTTACTGCCGAGCCGAAGAATACGGGAGCAAGTTTTCCTGCGAGGTAGGCTTCGTTGTCATACTCGTCGTAGACACCCTCAACCAACTCTACATCCTCACGCAGCTGCTGTGCGTAGCGGTCGCCGATGAGGGTATCGAGGTCGGGCGACGAGATGTCGTCAATCTCTACGGTCGAGGCGTTGGCGGTCTGTCGCTCGTCAGATGTGAAGAGCGAGATGTTGTGCTCATAGAGGTTGTAGACACCCTTAAACGAAGGTCCATTCGAAATTGGGAAGGCGAGAGGTCGCACGCGAATTTGCAACTCACGCTCCACCTCATCGAGCAGGTCGAACGGGTCTTTGCAAGGGCGGTCGAGCTTGTTGATAAAGACCATAACGGGGGTGTTGCGCATACGGCAGACATCCATCAGTCGGCGAGTTTGCGTCTCGACACCCTTTGCTCCGTCGATAACGATAATTACCGAATCTACGGCTGTCAGTGTGCGGTAGGTATCCTCGGCAAAGTCCTCGTGACCGGGGGTGTCGAGGATGTTGATTTTAACACCCTTGTAGTCGAAACCCATAACCGAGGTTGCCACCGAGATACCACGCTGACGCTCAATCTCCATAAAGTCGGAGGTGGCACCCTTCTTAATCTTGTTGCTCTTTACCGCACCCGCGATATGGATAGCACCACCAAAGAGGAGCAACTTCTCTGTCAGAGTCGTTTTTCCTGCGTCGGGGTGGGCAATTACTGCAAATGTTCTTCGTCTTAGTATTTCTTCGTTAAGTGTCATATTTTTCGTCTTAACTATTAGCCATTTTTTTTATTTTTGCGAACTCCTCCCCTTATCACGACGCAACGAATTTAAGGAGTTTAAGGAATATAAGGAATTTAAGTAGTGCGCTTAAAAATTAAGAATTAAAATAAATACCTTTAATTGTCAATTCGTCAATTATCAATTGTCAATTAAATAACCCTTGTTATTTCTGTGGTGGATAGTCGATAGTATAGTGCAATCCTACCGACTCCTTGCACTCGCGTGCCTGCTTGATTGTCAGATAGGCCACAGCAATCATATTGCGCAATTCGCACAATTCGCGGCATGGCTTCGTGCGATTGTACAACTCCTCGGTCTCCTGCCAAATTACGGCAAGGCGTTTCAAAGCGCGTTCAAGTCGCAAGTTCGAGCGTACGATACCGACATAGTTCGACATTATCGAGCGCAGTTCCTTTCTATCCTGCATAACCAAAACCATCTCCTCGGCCTCGGCAGTACCCTCGAAATCCCAGTCCGGAATACCATCCTGCCAATCAACCTTATCCAACTTTTCGAGTGCGTGGTGTGCAGCAATATCCGAATAAACAAACGCCTCGGTGAGCGAGTTTGATGCCAAGCGGTTTGCACCGTGCAAGCCCGTGCAACTGCTCTCGCCCAAGACATAGAGGCGGCGAATAGAACTCTCGCCATTATAATCCACCTTTACACCACCACAGCAATAGTGCGCCGCAGGGCATACGGGGATCATATCCTTGGTAATGTCGATACCGATAGACAAGCACTTCTCGTAGATGTTTGGGAAGTGGTGCTTGGTCTCCTCGGCAGGCATGTGGGTAACATCGAGATAGACAAACTCCTCGCCCCGAATCTTCAACTCGTGGTCAATCGAACGAGCCACCACATCGCGCGGAGCCAATGATTTCATCGGGTGATACTTGTGCATAAACTCCTTGCCATTTTGGAGGCGGAGCACAGCTCCATAGCCTCGCATCGCCTCGGTAATAAGGAACGAAGGACGCTCGCCCGGATGGTAGAGTGCAGTTGGGTGGAACTGTATAAACTGCATATTCTCGGTTACAGCCTTGGCGCGATGACACATCGCAATACCATCGCCCGTAGCCACTTCGGGGTTTGTCGTGGTGTGGTAGATATTGCCACAGCCACCTGCTGCCACGATGGTAAACTTGGCAAGTGCCGTAATTATCTCGTTCGTATGGGTGTTGAGAACATAGGCTCCAAAACAGGCTAAGCCTCGTGTGTGGCGTGTTACAATCTCGCCGAGGTGGTGCTGTGTGAGCAAATCAACTGCAAAATGCTCTTCGAGAATGGTTATGTTCGGATGGTTGCGCACTTGCTCTATCAGGGCGCGCTCAATCTCGGCACCTGTTAAATCCTGATAGTGGAGAATACGATGCTCGGAGTGTCCACCTTCGCGATGGAGGTCGAAGCCACCATCTTCGCGGCGGTCGAAGCGTGTACCCCAACGAATCAAATCCTCGGCCGAACGAGGGGCATTCTTTACAACCAACTCTACTGCCTTCTTGTCGCACTTGCCTGCACCGCAGACTATTGTATCTTCGATATGCTTCTCGAATGTGTCGGGTGCATAGGTTACAGAACAGATACCACCTTGTGCATAGTTGGTGTTGCACTCATTGAGTTTTCCCTTTGTAACAATCGTTACAGTGGCTGTATCTGCTACTTTGAGAGCGAAACTCAAACCTGCTGAGCCGGAACCGATAACCAGAAAATCACTTCTCATCTTCTATGTGATAGTTTTATAGTTGGCGCAAAGATAATAATTTTAATTCTTAATTCTTCATTTCGAGCAGTCGGGATACTGCTTGTCTGCCATCCCCGCCAAGCGATATGGTGTAGTCGTTTACAAAGAGCGATATATGCTTTTCGATTACATCGTCTTCCAACTCTTGTGCATGCTCCTTTACGAAGTCGCGCGACAAAAGAGGATTGTCGAATGCAAAACGGACGCTATTAGCAAGCAACTTGTCGAATTTCGATATTGTATCTTCGTCAATATCTCGTTTAACGATAATAGCACCGAGAGGTAATGGAAGGTTTGTTTCGTTTTCCCACAACTTTCCGAGGTCGGCAACAAGGCAGAGATTGCGCCTCTCATAGACAAATCGCCCCTCGTGAATCAATACTCCCGCATCGACATCACCGCGCTCCACCGCCTCGGCAATCTCCGAAAAGAGCATCTGTTGTACCTCCTCCACTTCGGGGAAATAGCGCATCAGCAGAGCATTTGCGGTGGTGTTCTTACCGGGCGAAGCAACGGTGCGAATTTTGCCCATTTCGCCCTTGCGTCTAACCAGTAATTGTCCATTGCCACGACCGAGTGCCGAACCGCTATCGAGCAATCTATATCGGTCTGCTACAAGCGGATAGACCGCATAGCTGATTTTGGAAATGTCCGGCTCGCTACGCAATACGCCCTCATTCAACTCCTCGATATCGTGGTACTCTACCGCGAGGTCGAAATCGTGCTCGATGCGATGGTTTATCAACGCATCGAATGCGAAGGTATCGTTCGGGCAGGGCGAGATATGGAGCGAGAGTTTTTTCATCAGATATTCTCCAAATCGAGTTCTAAAATTGTATTTGCGAGATTTTCGAGTGCATGTTCAATATTCCAATCTTTGCGTTCCTCGCCCACATAATTCGATATGGCGCGAATCTCGCCACAGCGCACCCCCTCGGCCTGAGCCATAGCAAAGAGTGCTGCACCCTCCATATTTTCGATGTCAGCTCCGTCAGCCTCTTGCGAACAATGCGATACTGTGTTGCTGCGGACCATTGGTAGCCCTTCGACAACCATTGAAGCAAGGTATGAGCGATTATAACCTGTTGATAGGTAGGCAAATCGCTCCTCCGTAACCGCTACCACATCGCCTTTTTTGAGGTTATGGTCGTAAGCTCCCGCAATGCCACAAAGCAGCAACGGCTTGCGCTCGGTGCGGAGAATACGCGCCACCTCGGTTGCCGTCTCGACTGCTCCGATACCGCAGATGCGGATATCGATGTCGGGGCGCAACTCGCGCAATCGCGCAGCCTCCAATTCAGTAGGAAAAATTAATATAGGGGCGTTAGAGGCGTTAGGGTCGTTAGAGGCGTTAGGGGATTTTTTATTCCTTTCATACTTTCGTACACGAGATAACTTCTCTCGGAAACCACCCTCACCTACGAAGCGACTTGATAGTTTTTCCATAAATCTATGCAATAGATAGTCGGTTTGGTATAGGATAATAATTGCTATATTGGCGATTGTTTCGTCGCTTCGAGTTGAAACAATATTCATCCAGAACTCTGAGTCATCGTGTTCCTTCCCAAGTGCTTGCGCGCTCTTAAATTCGATGGAGTCTTGCTTCCACTGCCTTAAATTGCGAGTACGGAGATAATCTTCATAGTCTGCAAGTAACTCTTTGAGGCTACTTTTTGCGACATTGAATAACCGTAATTCAGCTTCGATAGATGTTGCCCCAGCAGCGTAGCCTTCGATGATATTTTGTTTTCCAGAACGAGCCGCTTGAACCATTTGATCAATGGTCCTATCCGATGTGTGCAAAAATTTATGGGCAAAGAGATAGGTGATATCGAAAATAGCCTCCGCTTTACGATAACAGAGTAATTGCCGATAATCCCCTCTATTTCTTATGATTTTATCCCTCATAAAACCCTAACACCTCTAACGACCCTAACGACTCTAACGACTCTAACGACCCTATCTGCCTATTGTGTTTTCCAGCTCCTCAACCGAAGATGGTATATGTTTGTCGCCAATGATGCGACCACCCTCAGTAGTAACAACTATATCATCTTCGATGCGGATACCGCCAAAGTCGCGATACTCATCGAGCAAGTCGTAATTTACGATACCTTTATACAACCCCTCTGCCTTCGATTTGTCAATCAATGCAGGGATAAAGTAGATGCCCGGCTCGTTACTCATAACCGTACCCTCGCGCAACTTCCAAGCGGCACGATAAACGCAAGTGCCCGATGCAACAGCTCGCTCCTTAAACTCCGAGAAGTCGTAGCTGCGCTCGCCCATAGCCTCGCAGTCGTGGACATCCATACCCAAACCGTGCGACAATCCGTGAGGCATAAACAAGTACATTGCTCCCGCCTCGACAGCATCTTGTGGTGCGCCCGAAATCAAGCCCACATCGTGCAAACCCTCCGCCAGCGAGAGTAGAGCCTTCTTGTGCACCTCCTCCATATACATCGCACCTGTTTTCATATTCTTCGGAGCCTCATCGTGCGCACGAAGAACTATCTCGTAAATATCCTTTTGCTTCTGCGTAAACTTACCCGACACGGGGTATGTACGAGTATGGTCGGAGCAGTAGTTCTCAACCGACTCAGCACCTGCATCAACCAAGAGCAAGCGACCATTCTCCAAAACGCCGTCGCAGTTGAGGTTGTGCAGCGTTTCGCCATGTTGCGACACGATGCTTGGGAACGACACGCCAAGACCTTGTGCCTTTGCGACACCCTCCATTGCTCCTGCAATCTCGCGCTCAACAACTCCCGCCTTACACATCTTCATAGCGGTAGTGTGCATGGCGTAACCGAGTTGGAAAGCACGCTCCAACGCCTCAATCTCCTCGGCGGACTTCACCTCTCGCATCTCCGCAACAGCGAACATCAAATCGACCGATTTATGGTTGTACAACTCCGAAATCGGAAGACCAAGAAGACGCGAAAGTTCGATTTTGCTCTCACCACGATATGGTGGCAGGTAGTGAACTCTTCTGCCCCGCTTCATTGCCATAGCAATAACGCCATCGAGGGTCTTCAAAGGTTGGCAGTTCGACACTCCGACCTCTGCTCCCAACTCCACAAGGCGTGGCTGAGGTCCTGTCCAGATAATATCCTCAACGGTAAAATCATCGCCAAAGAGCATCTCCTCGCCCGACTCGGCATCAATCACCGCCATCAAGGTTGGCAGGTTTAGACCGAAGTAGTAGAGAAATGTCGAATCCTGACGAAAATAGTATGCATTATTCGGATAGTTATTTGGCGAGAAGGTGTTGCCCGGAATAAGAATCAATCCGTTGCCAATTCGCTTGCGCAGCTCTGCGCGTCTTTGTTTGTAAGTATCTGCACTAAACATAGTAATATATATTTTTCAGTCTATTTTGGTTTATCTTGGTACTTCCTTATACAATTTGTCGCCACGGCGGACAACCTCGACAGTTTTGAGTGAGCATATATCGCCCTGCTTGACACCTACGACAACTTTGTTGTCGAGGACTATGCCCTCCGCCTTCTGCTCCACAACACCCGTTGTTTCGCCCATAATCAGAATGTCGTCACCCTCCGCCAAGGTCGAAGCCTCAACGGTAAGTTCCGCAACACCGATATTTTTGAAATAGTTGGTAATTTTTCCGACATACTCCTTGCGATGTGTTGCCGAAGAGCCGTAGGCGTTGGTGTGCTCAACAATTCGCTTGTGTGCATAATATCCACCCCAGAAACCTCGGTTAAAGACTCGCAACAGCCCATCTTTCAATGCCTCGGCATTTTCACGAGTATATTCGCCTGCTTCAATCAGTCGCAACGCCTTGTCGTACGCCTCAACCACGCGTTTAACATACTCTCCGCCACGCGCACGACCTTCGATTTTCAACACTCGCACTCCCGCAGCGATAAATTGGTCCAGGAAATCGACCGTACACAAATCCTTTGGCGAGAGGATATAGCGACCATCTATATCGAGCATCTCTCCTGTATCCTTGTCCCGAATGGTATATTTTCTTCTGCAAATCTGACGGCAAGCACCGCGATTTGCAGAGCATGCTGTTTCGTGTTCGCTCAAATAGCACTTGCCCGAAATAGACATACACAACGCGCCGTGTGCAAACATCTCTATCTCAACCAATTCACCCTTCGGACCGCGAATATCCTGCTCAACGATGGCACGATACACCTCGGCAATCTGTTCGAGCGACAATTCACGCGCCAAAACCACCACATCTGCCCACTGCGAGAAGAACTTTACTGCCTCCGAGTTGGAGATATTGCACTGCGTGGAGATATGTACCTCAACGCCTGCATGGTAGGCGTAGGTTATAACTGCCAAATCCGAGGCGATAATGGCATCGACACCTACCGCCTTTGCCTTATCGATAACCTCGTGCATCGCCTGCATTTCATCATCATAGATGATGGTATTGACCGTAAGATAGGTTTTAACGCCAGCCTTATGGGCAATCTCGACAATCTGCTCCATATCGGCTTCGGAGAAATTTGCTGCCGAAGCGGAGCGCATATTCAAGCGACCGATACCGAAATAGACCGAGTTGGCGCCGGCATTTATCGCTGCATGGAGCGATTCGTAACACCCTACGGGTGCCATTATTTCTATATCTGTGCGTTTCATATCTTGTTTGTTTTCCGAACCCCCAAACTTGTCAAGGCGCAACAAAATTAAGGGTTTGTAACGGCTAATAATGGCTAGTAAAGGGGCGCCGCTGGCCTAAATAAAAATTCCTTTAATTATCAATTGTCAATTAGTCAATTGTCAATTCGAAAACTTTCGTCTAATGCTTTCTGCCAACAAGGTTTTCGGCATAGTGACGCAGCTCTACGGTACGCTCCTTTGGTACTTCAAGAGTGTCGAGAATAGAGAGTGCCTTCTGGAACTTCTGAGCTATCTGCTGTTCAACCCTCTCCGGAACGCTCAACTCGTCGTACAGCGCCTTGATAGTAGAAATCTTCTCGGCATCGCTCAAATCCTTGCGCAAGTGCGTGGTGCGCAACACCTCGCGCTGCTTGTCGTTGGCACGGGAGAAGGCCTCAATCATAAGAATTGTCTTCTTACCCTCCAAGATGTCGCCACCAATCTTTTTGCCGAGTTGCTTGTCGCCATAACTGTCGAGCAAGTCATCCTGCAACTGGAACGCCAAACCAATTTCGCGAGCAAAGTCGTATAGGCTGCGACAGTCGCGTTCGGAGGCACCCGCCAAAGTGGCACCTATCTCGGCCGAGCCGGCTAATAGAGCTGCCGTTTTAAGCTCTATCATTCGCATATAGTCCACGACCGAGACCTTTTGTTGTGTTTCGAAATCCATATCAAACTGCTGCCCTTCGCAAACCTCGGTTGCCATTTTGTTGAACTGCTCGAATATCTGAGAGAGTCGCTCCGAACGAGTGCGTTGCAGGTAGGTGTAGGCCAAAATCAACATTGCATCACCCGATAGTATGGCGATGTTGTCGCCCCACTTTGCAGGAACGGATGGGCGACCACGGCGCACAGCGGCGTTATCCATAATATCATCGTGCAACAGGGTGAAGTTGTGGAATATCTCTACCGCCATAGCAGGCACTATCGCACGCTCGATATCCTCGGCATAGAGGTTGTAGGCCAACATCAATAAGATTGGTCTGATACGCTTTCCGCCCTCCTCCAAACCATACTTGATGGGAGCATACAGATAGTGAGGTTCTTCGGGTATTGCCATCTGGGCAATATGTCGCTCGAAGAGAGAAAGTAGTTCGCTATTTGAGTACAATTTCATACCAATATGTATATTGACTTGCAAATATACTAAAAAAACGGTAAAAATCCTCATTTAGCAAGTATGTTGGTAAAAATTTTGTAATCTCGAAATTTCTGTGTAACTTTGAGCAAACATTATTAAACTAAAACCACTTTAAAAGGTATGAAAAAACTTGTTTTTGGTATTGATATAGGCGGTATAAACACCGCCTTTGGACTTGTGGATGAGAAGGGTGATATCTTTGCCGAGTCGGTAATTTCAACAAAGGCTTATCCTAAATTCAGCGACTATCCTCGCTACATCAAAGATCTCGCAGATGCGATGAAGGCGTTGATGGATAGCGTTAATTTCGACTTCGACTTGGTGGGTATTGGCGTTGGTGCGCCAAATGCCAACTACTACAAAGGTACGGTCGAGATGCCTGCAAACCTTTGGAAATATTCAACACCTGATGAAGGCAATGAGGAGGAGCGTAACTTTAACTTTGCCAAGGATTTGGGTGCTCACTTTGGCAATGTACCCGTCTATATTACAAACGACGCTAATGCCGCAACTATTGGCGAGATGGTCTATGGTGGAGCAAAGGGTATGAAGGACTTTATAATGGTAACACTCGGCACCGGTGTTGGTTCGGGCTTTGTTGCAAATGGCGAGATGATTTATGGCCATGATGGCTTTGCCGGTGAGTTTGGCCATGTTATTGTTGAGCGTGGTGGTCGTGAGTGTGGTTGTGGTCGCAAGGGTTGCCTCGAAGCCTACGCTTCGGCTATCGGAATTAAGCGTACCGCTTTCGAGTTGTTGGCTGTGATGAACGATCCTTCGCCACTGCGTGAACTTACATTCAATCAGGTCGATTCGGCTATGCTCTCGCAGCTTGCTGCTAAGGGTGATCCTATCGCAAAGGAGGCATATCGCCTGACAGGTCAAAAACTCGGCTACGCCTTGGCAGATGCTGTAACCATCACCTCGCCGGAGGCTGTGTTTGTATTCGGTGGTTTGGCAAAGGCTGGCGACTTGATATTCGATCCTATCAAGTGGTATATGGAGGAGAATATGATGGCAACCTTCAAGAATAAGGTAAAGGTGTTGCCAAGTGAGTTGCAGAATAAGAATGCTGCTATTCTCGGCGCTTCGGCACTTGTTTGGCAGGATACTAAATAAGAGATAATATCAAATCAAATCAAAAAACAAAGGCTGTTCGATTAAATCTCGTAAACGGCCTTTGTTGTAATTTTATTAAGAGATGAAGAGGCTTTTATTTGTGCTAATCGCTTTGGTGGTGTCGATATCGGGCTTGTCGGCTGCAGAGAAACTCACTCCGAAACAGAGTGAAGCCTACAAGTTTGCCGATAAACTTGTTAAGAAGATGACTCTGCGCGAGAAGATAGGCCAGCTACAACAGTTTGTGCCTAAGAAGGGCGTAGTTACAGGCCCCGATGGCGGAGTCGAAAATATTGAGGAGTCTATTCGCCAAGGCATTGTTGGTTCATTCTTAAACCTTCGCTCTACCAAGCGAATGCACGAGTTGCAGCGTATAGCTGTCAAGGAGAGTCGCTTGGGTATTCCGCTTATCTTTGGCTTTGATATTATCCACGGCTGTCGAATTATATTTCCCGAAAACCTCGCTATGTCGTGTAGTTGGGATGTTGAGGCGATAGAGCGTTCTGCAAGAATTGCTGCTGCCGAGACTGCGGCAATAGGTATCCATTGGACATTTTCGCCAATGTGCGATATCTCGGCCGATTCGCGCTGGGGGCGTGTATCGGAGGGCTCAGGTGAAGATCCATACCTCGGTGCAAAGATTTCGGCTGCAATGGTGCGAGGCTATCAGGGCAAGGACCTTTCGGCTGACAATACTATCGCTGCTTGCGTCAAGCACTTTGCTGCGTATGGCGCACCGCAGGCAGGTCGCGACTATCATACTGTCGATATGTCGAGATTTATGTTTATCGACCGTTATCTTCCTCCGTATCGCGCTGCTATTGAGGCGGGTGCTGCTACAGCGATGTCGTCTTTCAACGACTTCGAGGGTGTACCTGCATCGGGCAATAGGTGGCTACTGCACGACCTTCTTCGTGGGGAGTTGGGCTTTAAGGGGTTTGTGGTGTCGGATTGGAACTCCGTACACGAGATGGTTGCGCACGGCACTGCTGCAAATGGTAAGGATGCCGCGCGTCAGTCAATGAATGCACACCTCAATATGGATATGGTCTATGGCGATTATATTAAGTATGGCGAGGCGTTGGTCGAGGAGGGAGAGGTGTCGGAGAAGACTATCGACCAACTCTGTCGCGAGGTGTTGGCTGTGAAGTATCAGCTTGGTCTGTTTGATAACCCATATAAGTATGGCTCGCAGAATAAGAGCGAGGTGATATATCGCGCCGATAACTTGCAGTTTGCTCGTGAGCTGGCTGCCAAGTCGATGGTACTGCTCTCGAATAACGGAGTCTTGCCGCTTAAAGAAGGTGTGAAGATAGCCCTTGTGGGGCCTTTGGCGGATGATGCTCGCTCGCAACTCGGCTCGTGGCGAGGCTTGGGCGAAGCTAAACGCTCGGTAACCATTCGTGAAGGCTTGGAGGCTCGCTTTGGCAAGGAGAATGTGCTGTATGCTAAGGGTTGTGACTTCCGTAAGGCGATAGATGGAGGCATAGATGAGGCTCTGCGTATGGCTGAAAAGGCAGATGTAGTGTTACTCTCGGTGGGTTTGAGTCATAGGGAGAGTGGCGAGGCCTCTTCGCTTACCGACATTTCACTTCCTGCTCCGCAACAAGCTTTGCTTGATGCCTTGAAGAACGCAGGCAAAAAGATAGTTCTACTTCTTGGTACTGGACGCGCAATGGATATCCGCAACGAGGTCGAGAAGGCGGATGCAGTGCTTCTTACATGGCATGGTGGTACTATGGAAGGTCCTGCTGTGGCGGATTTGGTGTCGGGCGATAAGAATCCTTCGGGACATCTCACCATATCGTTCCCATATTGTGTAGGTCAGTTGCCATTGCACTACAATATGAAGATGACAGGCCGTCCACGCAAAAGCCCTCAACATAACGGCAAATACCTTTCGCGTTACACGGATGCGCCAAATGAGCCACTCTTCCCATTTGGCTATGGATTGAGCTATACCGAGTTTGAATATTCCGATTTGAAGGTGCTTACTCCGAATGTGTCGATGGGTGGCACGGTGAAGGTGAGCGTGAAGATTACCAATACGGGCAAGTGCGCAGGCGAGGATGTAGCACAACTATATGTGCGCGATTTGGTGGCAGAGACCACACGCCCTGTGCGTGAGTTGAAAGGTTTTGAACGCGTGTCGCTTGCTGCGGGTGAGTCGAAGATTGTGAAGTTTGAAATTCCGACCTCGGATTTGGCTTATTGCCATAGCGACTTGAAAGTTAAGGCTGATGAGGGCAACTTCCTCGTCTGGGTAGGCGCAGACTCTAATGCTAAACTGCAAGGAAAATTTGCGATAAAGTAGGCTGAACTTGCGCCTTTTTCAGTCACTACGAAACACCCTGAACGGGGATAAGGCAAAAGAGAGCCTGCCTAACAAGTGAAAAGTTAGGCAGGCTCTCTTTTTTGCATTGCGTTTAACTACATCATACCGCCCATTCCACCGGCAGGCATTGCCGGCATTGGAACTTCGCGCTCCTGCTCTGCCAAGACGCACTCCGTGGTGAGGAACATCGAGGCAATTGAAGCTGCATTTTCGAGTGCTACACGCGACACCTTTGTAGGATCGATAATACCCGCTTTGAGCATATCTACATACACATCTTCGCGAGCGTTATAGCCGAAATAAGCCTTTTTGCTCTCGCGTATCTTATTTACTACCACCGAGCCTTCGCCACCTGCATTCTTTACAATCTGGCGGAGTGGCTCCTCGATAGCGCGCTTAACAATCTGGATACCTGTGGTTTCGTCATCGTTATCGCCCTCCAACTCTTCGAGAGCCTCGCTTGCGCGGATGTAGGCTACACCACCGCCCGGAACGATACCCTCCTCAACAGCGGCACGAGTAGCAGCCAAAGCGTCATCTACGCGGTCTTTCTTCTCTTTCATCTCAACCTCGGTTGCTGCACCTACATAGAGAACAGCTACGCCACCTGCCAACTTTGCCAAGCGCTCCTGCAACTTCTCGCGGTCGTAGTCCGACTTTGAAATCTCGATTGATGCACGGATTTGCTCCACGCGATTCTTGATAAGTTCCTTGTCGCCACAGCCATCTACGATAGTTGTATTCTCCTTATTCATAGTTACCTTCTCGGCACATCCGAGAGCCTCGATTGTTGCATCCTCCAAGCGCATACCCTTGTCGGTCGAAATTACTGTTGCACCTGTCAAGGCTGCAATATCTTCGAGTATATCCTTGCGGCGGTCGCCAAAGCCCGGAGCCTTGCAAGCTGCAATCTTCAATGAACCACGCAACTTATTCACTACGAGAGCCGACAAAGCCTCGCCCTCGACATCCTCAGCAATAATGAGCAATGCACGACCACTCTGTGCCACAGGTTCCAATACACCCATAATCTCCTTCATGGTCGAGATCTTCTTGTCGGTAACGAGGATATAAGGCTTCTCCAACTCGGTCTGCATCTTCTCGGTGTTGGTAATGAAGTATGCCGAGATATAACCACGGTCGAACTGCATACCCTCGACAACATCTACATAGGTATCTGTTCCCTTAGCCTCCTCAACTGTGATGACGCCTTCGTTGTTCACCTTCGACATGGCCTCTGCGATAAGCTTACCGATTGTGTTGTCGTTATTTGCCGAAATGGTTGCCACCTGCTCAATCTTCGAGTTGTCCGAGCCGACCTCCTGCGACTGCTCGCGGAGATTCTTTACTACTGCTGCCACAGCCTTGTCGATACCACGCTTCAAATCCATTGGGTTTGCACCTGCGGTAACATTCTTGATACCCACGCTGATGATGGCCTGTGCCAACACTGTTGCGGTGGTTGTACCATCGCCGGCATCGTCATTGGTCTTCGAGGCTACCTCCTTAACCATCTGCGCACCCATATTTGCGAATGGATCCTTCAACTCTACCTCTTTGGCTACCGTAACTCCATCTTTTGTTACATGTGGTGCGCCAAATTGCTTGCCAATAATAACATTGCGACCTTTTGGGCCAAGTGTAACCTTCACTGCATCTGCCAAAGCATCTACACCCTCTTTGAGAAGGTTGCGTGCCTCTACATTGTATTTTATATCCTTTGCCATAATCGTATTTGCTATTAGCCATTGACCATTAGCCATTGGCCTCTTTTAATTAAAAATACCTTTAATTGTCAATTATCAATTATCAATTGTCAATTTTGAGAAATTTATTTCTCAACTACTGCGAGAATATCGCGTTGCGCCATCATGAGGTAGCTTTCGCCATCGATATTCAACTCGGTGCCGGCATACTTGCCATACAACACCTCATCGCCAACCTTTACCTCCATCTTAACCTCGGCGGTGCCCGGACCTACTGCGATAACTTTACCGGCTGCCGGCTTCTCCTTTGCCGAATCTGGAATAATCAATCCGCTTGCCGTTGTCGTTTCGGCAGGCTTTGGAAGTACAAGTACTCTGTCTGAAAGTGGTTTTACTGTCATAATATATTGAAATTAAAAATTAAAAATTCAAAAATTAAAAGTTGTTTACTCCTTAATCAACCTGTGTGCCAAACCATTTTGTCTGCCATTTTGGCATACTATCGCAGATAATCCTCGAAGTAGTCTGTCACTTTTTGCATTAGATGCACACGCCACTTGCCATATACATTGTGTTTCGAGCGCGGATATGGGAAGTAGTCCACCGCTACGCCATTGTCGATGCAGGCATCAATAAACGACAACGAGTGTTGCCATACCACCACATCGTCTATTGCGCCTTGACAAATCAACAACTTACCTTTGAGGTTTTTGGCTTGGGCGATAAGCGATGTTGCAGCAAAGCCATCGGGATTTGTCTGCTCCGTCTCCATGTATCGCTCGCCATACATCACCTCGTACCATTTCCAATCTATCACAGGACCTCCTGCAACACCAACCTTGAATATTTCGGGGTAGTGTGTCATCAAGGAAATCGTCATAAATCCGCCATACGACCAGCCGTGAACGCCTACGCGCTCTCGGTCTGCCCACTTGTGCGAGAGGAGCCATTGCAAGCCTGCTACTTGGTCCTCCATTTCGGCGCGTCCGCAGTAGCGATGTATCGCCTTTTCATACTCGGCTCCTTGGTTGAGTGTGCCACGATTATCCATCACAAAGACCACATAACCTCGCTGTGCCATATACATCTCCCAACGGCGTAGCTGCGCTTGGAACGAGTTGCGTACCATCTGCGAGTGTGGACCTCCATATACATAGAGAATTACGGGATACTTCTTGCTTTCGTCAAAATCCAAAGGCTTGATAAGACGATAGTGATTGTCGTACTTTCCGTCAGCCGACTTTACCGAGCCGAGTTCGATGGTCGCGTAGTTGTAATCTTTTGACGGATCCTCGGCGCGGAATACTTCGCGGTAGAGCTTGCCATCGGTAGAGCCTACAGCCACCACGCGCGGTACATTGAGCGAGGAGTAGTTATCCACGAAGTGCTTGCCATCGGGCGAAATGGTGCAGTTGTGCCAACCCGAATCGCGAGTAAGACGGCGCACCTTGCCATTGCGGAGTGATATGCTGAATAGATGCTGCTCTACGGGCGACACTTCGGCCGAGTAGTAGAATACATTGCGTGCATCGTGCGTTACATACGCCACATCGGCATCAACCTTTGTAAGTCGCTCGGTAGTGCCTTTCGAAAGTGTGTGAATGTAGAGGTTTTTATATCCATCGCGGTTATCCGTAGTGTAGATAAAACGGTCGTTATCAATGAAGTGTAGAGGGTTTTGTGGCTCCACCCAGCGGTTATTCTTCTCGGTAAGGATAGTTGCCACAAAGGTTCCTGTCTGTGCATCGTAGGCGTTGAGGTGCATCTCTTTCTGTGCGCGGTTTAGCACCTGCACATATATCGTTTTTGAGTCGGGCGACCACGATAGGTTTGTGAGGTAACGCTCCTCGTCAAAGTCGGTAACAGCAAGATATACTGTGTGCCTTTCTGCAACATTGTAGATGCCTACCGACACACGCTCCGAGGTCATACCGTTCATCGGGTACTTAATCTCTACAAGCGAGCCCGTGCGCGAGGTTATATCCAAGAGAGGAAATGTGGTTACACGCGACTCATCCTTCTGATAGAAGGCCAAGAAAGCCTTGTCGGGCGATGGAAATAGTCCACCATCAATACCAAATTCGTGGCGTGAAACAGCCTGACCACAGACGATATTTTTGTCGGCAAAGTCGGTAATATTGTGTCTTTTTCCCTCGCCGTCATTCCAAATGATATTGTTCTCTTTCAAACTTGCACGATTGCGGAATGGGTTGGGCATGCCGATACGAATAGGTACCGTATCGACCAACTTGCCTGTGCGGATGTCGTACTGCTCTATGATGCTACCTTTGGGATGTTCGTAGATTTTGGGATTGTCCTTGTTAAATCGGATTGCATAGTTTTTTGGTGTAAGACTGCGATTGAGAATTGCATCTTCCATAGTGAGCAACTTGCGTTCTGCTCCGTAGGCGATACTGCCAATCAAAAGAAGTGTATAGAATAGGTATCTTCTCATATCATTCATATGTGTAAAAGGTTAAAACAACCTCCAAAGGTAATATAAATTGTCGAAGTCTTCAAATTGAGAGCAAAAAACATTGACTTCCATCCACAAAAAAAAGAGAGTAGCCAACGCTCATGGGTGCATTGACTACTCTTCTAGGGTAATATGTGGTTTTTTCTTTTCTACTTCTTCGAGCGAATGTTGTACATATCGTAACCTACATTGCGGATAGCCTCTATCATCTCGTAATATGGGGTATCGCAAATGTCAGTGAAACCAACATTGAAATTCTCGCCATCGAAACGGCCCGTAGTTGCTTGGTCTGCGAATTGGTGCCAATGGGTACCCACGATATTTGGGTGCTCCAAGGCCGAGCGAACATAGGCTTCATAAGCTTTCGCGCGATCCTCTTGTGTATCAACCTCAATCAATGAGTGATGGAAAGGACCACGATCGCGAGTACCGAAGTGGAATTCGCCGACAATTAACGGCTTGTCTATACCTTCGGGCTGGGTGTAGTCTTCGAGCGAGAAGCGATAGAAGTTGTGGCTGATAGCATCGCAATACTGCGCACCAATCATAATAGCCTTCTTGTTTGAGTCGGAAAAACGGCAACCAAGATAGAGAAGCCCCGGAGCGTACTCATCGAATACCTCACGGCAATTGCGGAAGTATTTGTGGATAACAAGGTCGTTGAACTCTACGAGGTCAGCGTGTGATTGCTTAGGCAAATCCTGCTCATTTTTAAGCAGTGCATTCCACGACGCAAACGATGTTCCCCACACTGCGTTCAAAGCCTTAATGTCGCCATTATATTTAGCCTTGTAGTGCTTAATCAACGCATGCTTACCTTTGAGTGTTGAAGGGTTCTTCGCAATGGTAGCAGCAAGGAACCACTCCTTGCCCCACTTCAACTCGTTATCCACGAACAAACCAACCAAGTATGGATCTTTCAACTCCTTCTCGCGGGCTTTGAGTTGGTCGATGATACACTGCTTGAAACTTGGATCCCATGGGTCCATAAAGCGCCACCAAGTGCCTCCCGAACCCTTAATCTCTTGTGCCAAAATCTCCAAACGCTCAATGTAAGGAGTCTTTGACATCAAACAAATATCCTTGTCCGAAGAGTTTGCAATGGTATTCAAACCCCAACTATGCAAACGGCGATGCGCCAACTCTCCGTAAATTTGCTTGTAATCCTTGCCATACTTGCGATAACAGTTTGAAGAGGAGAAGTCATAAGTCTCCTTGATATTACGCGCAGTGTAGTAAGGTTTCAAAAGCGCATCGTGAGTGTAGTAAAACTGCTCAAACTCACTTCCGCTTTCGGGCAAATTCTCAAAAAATTCGCGGCGATTATCGAGAGGTGTAATAGCCGAAGAAGGCGTTACACGCACAACGCCGTGCGACCACCAAAGGCAACCCTCCGGATCAATAAACCACCATTTGCCATCGACCTTCTTGAAGTAGAATTTACCGGTAGCCTCGAAACGAGGACCATTTGCCCAACCGCCATACTTGTTACGGTCGGTAGGACCAACATGCGCAGCGAGGTATGCCTCCTCCACTTCACGAGCCTTCTGCAACTCCTTGTCAGAGTGTATCTTGCCCTTCCAATCGTTGTATTTGTATTGTCCGTATTGGTCTATAAACGGGAAGAACTCCTCATGTGACATCTGTACCTCGGCAGGGTTCTTCTTGCGCTTGCCGGGTATGACCTTCAAATCTGATATGCGCCAGCCGTTCTCATGCTTGCTTTCGAATAGAGAAATGTAATAACTCTGAAATACGATATATCGTACATCTGTCAAATCGCCCGAATACGATGCAAAACCAAACTCATCAGAGTATGGTGTATAACGCATAGGGCTCTTGCGGAGTGTCTCTTCAACCTCTGGGTGTTGTAATGGTTCAGGGAAGTCTAATACTACATCGCGCTTCTCGTATGGAGCGAGATAGTACAAATCACCCACAGTTTCAGGGAGCGAACGGCGCGACTTTTTAAGATGCTTGTCGGTATTGGTCATATGAAATGTTACGCGAAGAGGCTTCGCATCGAGGTTCTCAATGGTGAATTTCACAGCTTTGTAGTCGGTGAAATCCCAATTACCTGTAAATCTTACCGATGAATTGTGCGTTCCGTCCTCTGGCATAACCAAAGCGCTATTGCCCTCGCATGTAACTATTGCCTTAGCGCCAGTAATATTCTCCGATGGGGTATTGGCGATAACTTTAATTGTTTTCGAATCTTTTACGATAGCAATTGCTGTTGCACCAAGCACAGCAATTAACACTGCTGCCAATAAGGCTCTCTTCATAATAGTCTGTATTTTATGTTGTTATGAAAGAGTTGCCTAAAATATCTTAGGCAACTCTCTGATATATGTATGTAACTAATCTACTTCTTCGAGCGAATGTTGTACATATCGTAACCTACGCGGCGAATAGCATTGATAACCTCGTAGTATGGCTTATCGCAAACATCGGTGAAACCGACATTGAAGTTCTCGCCATCGAAACGGCCCGTAGTTGCTTGGTCTGAGAACTGGTGCCAGTGTGTACCTACGATATTAGGATGCTCCAATGCCGAACGAACATAGGCCTCGTATGCCTTACCACGCTCCTCCTGATTCTTAACCTCAATCAATGAGTGGTGGAAGAGTCCACGGTCGCGAGTACCGAAGTGGAACTCACCGATAATCATTGGCTTATCAACGCCCTCAGGCTGCTTGTAGTCTTCGAGAGTGTAGACATAGTAGTTGTGGCTGATAGCATCGCAATACTGCGCACCAATCACAAGAACTCTTTGATTTGAACCAGCGAAGCGACAACCGAGGTACAACACTTCCGGAGCATACTTATCGAACACCTCGCGGCATACGCTGAAATATTTGTGGATAACTTTGTCGTTGAACTCTACGAGGTCGCGATGTGCGCGCTTTGGCACAGGCTTAACATTGTTAAGCAAAGCGTCCCACGAATCGAATGATGTACCCCAGACAGCGTTCAACATTGTGATATCCTCCTTGTACTTTGCCTTATAGTACTTTACCAACTCCTGCTTTCCAACCAATGTTGCAGGGTTTTGCGCGATCTTCACTGCAAGAAAACTGCTATTACCCCACTTCAACTCGTTATCCACGAAGAGTCCTACGAGATATGGATCCTTCAAAGCCTCTTCGCGGTCTTTGAGCTGGTCGATAATGCTCTGGCGGAAGCTCGGATCGAATGGATCGCGGAATGGCCACCAACCTCCAATGCCTTTGATAGGTACACCGCGTGCCTCCAAACGCTCGATATATGGAGTCTTGGACATCAGACAGATATCCTTGTCCGATGAGTTTGCGATGGTGTTCAAACCCCAGCTCTGCAAGCGGCGATGTGCCAACTCGGCGTAGATGTTCTTGTAATCCTTGCCATACTTGCGATAGCAGTTTGCCGAGGAGTAGTCGTAAGTCTCCTTAATTCTTCGAGCTGTATAGTAAGGTTTGAGCAACGAATCCTGAGTGAAGTAGAACTGCTCGAACTCGGAGCCTGACTTCGGCAAATTCTCGAAATAATGGTGGCGATTATCAAGCGGTGTAACAGCTGAGGATGGAGTTACGCGTACTACGCCGTGCGACCACCAAAGACGACCTTCTGGGTCCACAAACCACCACTTGCCATCATACTTCTCAAAGCGGAAGCGACCGGTTGCCTTCAACTGCGGGCCATTTGCCCAGCCGCCATACTTGTTGCGGTCGGTAGGGCCCTTGTGAGCTGCGAGGTCGGCCTCCTCCTCTTCGCGTGCCTTCTGTAAGTCGGCATCCGAGTGAGTTTTGCCAGGCCATTCATTATACTTATACTGTCCGTATTGGTCAATAAATGGGAAGAACTCGTTGTACGACATGTATACCTCCTTCGGATTCTTCACGCGCTTGCCCGGAATCACTTGAAGGTTGCTGATACGCAATCCATTCTTAGCCTTTGTGTGCGGCATCGAGAAGCGGAAAGTCGAGAAAGAGATGATGTTGACATCAGTCAAATCTCCGGTATAAGAGTGAAAACCGAACTCGCTCGAATATGGGGTATAGCGCATACGCTTGAAAGACTTCACTACATCGGGGTGCTGCAATGGCTCAGGGAAGTTTAATACTACCTCACGCTTTTCGTTAGGCATAAGATAGTAGTTGTCGCCTATGATTTCGGGAATAACCGTTCTCTGTTTGGTGATATTTTTTCTCGACTTTGCGATGTAGAGATTTACGCGTACGGGCTTCACATCGAGATTTTCGAGAGTGAACGAAATCGCCTTGTACTTCGTAAAATCGAAGTGTTTGTCGATGGTCATACGCATATTTCTGGTATTCTTTGTCGGAACGAGGGTAACATTGTTTTCGTCAATTACCAACTGTGTCCTGTGGCTCTTCAAGCACTCGCGAGGCATATCGGCTATAAGTCGAATAGCTTTTTTTGCCTCTACCGATTGAATTCCTATCGCAAATAGAGCGAATAATGTGAATAGTAGTTTTTTCATAGGGTTTTAGTTATTAAATTGATAATTATGTGTAGTGTTGTGTTCTGTGGTGCAAATATAGCTAATAAATTCTATACATCCAAATTT
Organism: Alistipes sp.; assembly: GCA_045537095.1. Taxonomy (GTDB): domain Bacteria; phylum Bacteroidota; class Bacteroidia; order Bacteroidales; family Rikenellaceae; genus Alistipes. Next base: position 183 of record JAZSOV010000062.1, on the reverse strand, counting down.
TGAGTATAAAAAGTTGTGGAAAAGTAAAAAAAGGTGTGCCCTATTTGTACTGACCCCAAAAAGTTGGACAGATTATTAAAAGAATTTATAGGTAAAGAGTTCGGTATTGTACCGGACTCTTTCCGTTTAATTTTAGTTTAATACGGTCGTTATTATAGTAGTTAATATACTTTCGTAATTCTC
>JAZSOV010000050.1:0-13278 GCA_045537095.1 Alistipes sp. | reverse complement strand
AAGAATTATGGCAAAGAAAACACAATCAGTTAAGAAGAAGGTCGTTAAGGTTGGTGCGAATGGTATGGCTTTCGTACACTCTACCTTCAACAATGTCATCATTACCATCACTAACGAGGTTGGTGAGGTTATCAGCTGGTCATCGGCCGGTAAGATGGGCTTCCGTGGTTCGAAGAAGAACACCCCTTATGCAGCGCAGACCGCAGCAGCAGATTGCGCAAAGGTTGCCTTTGATATGGGATTGCGTAAGGTTAAGGTTTATGTGAAGGGTCCGGGTCAGGGCCGTGAGAGTGCTGTCCGCACAATCCACGGTGCAGGCATCGAGGTTACCGAGATTATCGATGTAACTCCACTGCCACACAATGGTTGCCGTGCTCCTAACCGCCGCCGCGTATAATTTAGCGTAGGCGAAAGAAGAGAATCACTGAAAAACTTAATCTATTTTAAAAAAAGAAAAGAACAATGGGAAAGTATATAGGACCAAAAACGAAAATCGCCCGCCGCTTTGGTGAGGCAATTTATGGTGCTGACAAGTCTCTCGACAAGCGTAATGTACCACCGGGACAGCACGGTCTTGCACGCAAGCGCAAGAAGGTGTCGGAGTATGGTACACAGCTCAGCGAGAAGCAGAAGGCAAAGTACACCTACGGTTTGTTGGAGAAGCAGTTTGCTCGTACTTACGAGGCAGCAGCTCGTATGGGAGGTATCACCGGTGAGAACTTGTTGAAATTGTTGGAGTGCCGTTTGGACAATGTAGTATATCGTCTTGGTATCGCTCCAACTCGTGCAGCAGCTCGTCAGCTCGTATCGCACCGTCATATCTGTGTTAATGGTAATGTAGTTAATATTCCATCGTATTCGTTGCGTGTAGGCGATGTAGTATCGGTACGCGAGAAGTCGAAGACTTTGGAGGTTATCACCGAGTCGTTGCTTGGCACAAACCACAGCCGTTACGCATGGTTGGAGTGGGATGGTGCTTCGATGAGCGGTAAGTTCTTGGCTCGTCCAGAGCGTGAGGAGATTCCGGAGAACATCAAGGAGCAGTTCATTGTCGAGTTGTACTCTAAATAGTAACTAATAACACACAACAGATTATGGCAATTTTAGCATTTCAAAGACCCGAGAAGGTAATCGTACTCGAATCGACAGCATCGTTCGGAAAGTTTGAGTTCCGCCCGTTGGAGCCAGGCTATGCGATGACCATCGGTAATGCTTTGCGCCGTGTATTACTCTCTTCGTTGGAGGGTTATGCAATCACAACCGTTAAGGTTGACGGCGTTGACCACGAGTTTGCCGCTATTCCGGGCGTAAAGGAGGGAATGTTGGATATCATCTTGAATCTCAAACAGATCCGCTTCATTCGCACCGTCGAGAATCAGGATTTCGAGAAGGCTACCATCAATGTAGCCGGTGTAACCGAGCTTACCGCAGGTTACATCTCGAACTTCTTGAGCTCGTTCAAGGTTCTCAATCCTGAGTTGGTTATCTGCCACCTCGCACCTGGTACAAAGATGCAGCTTACCATCACCATTGGTAAGGGACGCGGATATGTACCTGCTGAGGAGAATGCTCCTGCAAATGCAGAGTTTGGCTTGTTGCCAATCGACTCGATCTTCACCCCTATCGTGAATGTTAAGTATTCGCGTGAGGACTATCGTGTCGAGCAGCGTACCGACTATGAGAAGTTGAACCTTGAGATTACAACCGATGGCTCCATCAAGCCTAAGGAGGCTTTGAAGGAGGCTGCGAAAATTTTGATTCAGCACTTTATGCTCTTCTCGGATGAGAAGATGACCATCAACCTCGACGAGGTCTCTTCGGAGGCTGAGTTGAACGAGCCTGAGTTGCACATGCGACAACTGCTCAAAACCAAGTTGGTGGACAAGGATCTTAGTGTTCGCGCTCTTAACTGCCTCAAAGCAGCAGATGTGGAGACCATTGGTGACTTGGTAAAGCTCAATCGCAATGACCTTCTCAAATTCCGCAACTTCGGTAAGAAGTCGCTCACAGAGCTCGATGCACTGTTGGCTTCGCTCGACTTGAAGTTCGGAATGGATGTATCAATTTACAAACTTGATAAAGAATAATTATGAGACACAATAAGAATTTCAATCATCTTGGCCGTCAGGCGGGACACCGTAAGGCGATGTTGTCGAACATGGCATCGTCACTGATTCTCCACAAGCGCATTGAGACTACTGTTGCGAAGGCAAAGGCTGTTCGTCAGTTCATCGAGCCACTCGTAACTCGCTCGAAGGAGGACACTACTCACTCGCGCCGTGTGGTATTCTCGTACCTCAAGCAGAAGGAGGCTGTTACAGAGTTGTTCCGCACTATCGCTCCTAAGATTGCAGAGCGTCCAGGCGGTTACACCCGTATTTTGAAGACCGGATTCCGTTTGGGAGATGGTGCTGATATGTGTATTATCGAGTTCGTTGATTTCAACGAGGCATACACACTCGGCGTAACTCCTGCTGCTGCACCTGCAGCTGAGGCTAAGCCTAAGACTCGCCGTTCGCGTGCGAAGAAGGCTACTGACGCTGTCGAGGATGCTACCGTAGTAAAGGCTGCGAAAGCAAAGGCTCCAAAGGCTGCTGCGACCAAGGCTACTGCTGCAAAGGTTGCAAAGAAGACCAATGTAGGTAAGAAGATGTAGTAAAATACATTTGTAGGGGGCAACATAACATTGTTGCTCTTGTGATAATCCGCTTGCTCGGCATACTTAGCGTATGAGAGCAAGCGGATTTCTTTATAGATACTCAGAGATTACCAATTACTAAGAAAGGACTACTTTTTGAAGCAGTTTGCGGCCGACATCTTCACATCAGGCGATGGGGCGTAGATACCGAATACAATCTTGTACTCCATCTCCATAGTAGAGATATTCACCGCCGAGCCAATGGTGCCGATACGCTGTCCTTTCTTCACGATGGCACCTTTTGCCACCGAAACGGCTGAAAGGTTGGCATAGGATGTGATATACTCACCATGAGCAATATAGATATCGTATTTGTTGTTTACCTTATTGCGTTTGATATCGACCACCTTACCATCATATATCGTTGTAACGGCAGCTCCCTCCTTGCCGACAATCTCGGCCATATTGCCCTTATAACGCTTCACTTTTCCACCCGAAACAGGCAGATTTAACGCCGTAGTACTCGATGAGAAAGATGCACCCGCCTTGTTTCCTTTGGTGAGTTTGCGCAACTGTTTAATGGCGCTATTTAACTTCTCCTCATGCTCCATCTTCGAGCGTAACACGCTCTGTTGCTTCGATGACATCTGGCTGATGGTCTTTTTCGCCGCAGCCATATCCGAATTTAACTTTTTGCGTTGGTTGTCAAGACGCCGTTTTGTGGCGGATAGCTCCTCACGGCGTTTAGCAAGAGTGTTGCGCTCGGCCTGCACATCACTGCGCACAGCCGACACCTCCTTAATCTGATTTATACGATATTCTGTTGCCACACGCAACATCGCTACGCGCCGAGCCATATCGGCAAACGATTTTGCCGAGAAGAGATAGGTGAGGTGGCTTTGATAGCGGAAATTGCGATATGCCGCACGGACAATCTCGCGTGTGTTATTTTCGAGTTCGGAGAGTTGGCCTCCGAGAGATTTGAGTCTTCTTTCCGAAGCAGTAACCTCTGCCGTAAGTTGCTTAATCTGTCGAGTGGTTTCGCGAATAAGAGCATTTCGCTTCTCTATCTGCTTGGTCAAGGCACGCACCTGCTTCTCGGCCGAAGCCTTATTCTTTTTGAGCTGTGCGAGCTGTTTCTCCTCGCGCGCGATACTGCGTTCAAGGTTGGCGATAACCCTCTTCTGTTGCTCAATCTTACTTGTCTGCGCCACAGCAGGTGAGAACAACGAAAGCAGTAGTATTATGGTTGTTAGGACTCTCTTCATTCTTCTCTACTTTTTGGTGTTCTCCTGTTGTTGGGGTAGAAAACGCTTTTCAATCTCCTCTTTGTCGGCTCCACGCTCCAACGCCTTGCGCCAATAGGTCTTGGCCATAAACTCCTCGCCCAAAGCGTGAAGGATATCGCCATAGTGCAGAGCCAACTCCGCCGACTTGTCGCGATCGAGCGAAAGAGCCTGCTGCATATACTTCTTTGCCTCGGCATATCGACCAAGACGGTATAAAACCCAAGCCATTGTATCGAGGTAGGTTGAGTTGTTCTTAGCGAGAGCCAAGGCGCGTGTAATCATCGTTAGAGCGCGCTCTAAATTGCGATTATCGAGCGCGAGGAAGTAGGCGTAGTTGTTCAGCACCATCGAGTTATCTGCAAAGAAGCGCAATGCCTTATCGTAGGCCTTGTAGCAACGCTTCATCTCCTTGCGCTGATGCTCCACATCGCCAATTGCACCCCATAACTTACTGCGTAGGGTGTCGTTATCAGCATGTTTCAAGGCCTCATTGTAGAGCTCTACTGCTTGATTATACTCCTTGCGCTGCATCGCCAAAGCACCTCGCATATGAAGAAGATCTGTGTTGTGCGGAAAGGCCCTCAACGCGAGGTCGGTATAGTGGCGCACGGAGTCTATATGACCAAGATGATTCTCAATCTCTATCACGCGCGTATAGTCCTCTAATAGCGGTTTTTGGGGATTGATAAACTGTTTGCACAGCCGTAGAGCCTGCTCTATATCGCCCGAAGCGATAAGGTGTTGCGCATAGAGTATCGCCACATCCTTACTCTCCGGATAGTGTATATAGAGTCGCTTGATTATCGCATCATATTGCGGATAGAACTTGCGGTAGGCACTTATGTCGCGTACAAGGAGTTTCCACTCCTCTATTTTGCTATCCAAGGGGAGTTGATCGCTACCGAATATATGCTCCAAGATAGCAAGATAGTGGCCCTTGTTACCCCGTTTTTGGTGATAGTCAGCAAGTGCCAACCATGGTTCCAAGGCGAGCGTATCGATCGCAATGGCTGCTCTGAATGAAGCCAAAGCCAACGAATCGCGGTGTGTCATGGCATATATCTCGGCGAGCGAAATATGGTTCTCGGCGAGGTAGGGAGCCTCCTCAATTGCCTTGCGGGCATCTGCCTCGGCTGCGAGAGTCTGTCCTGTTTTCAGAAGATAGTATTGTCGCAGGCGACCAAACAACGGAATACGCCCAAAGCGTATCTCGGCCGTGTCGAGTATAGCCAACGCCTTCGAAGTGCGCTTGTCATTGTCGAGCAGTATAGCCAAAATGCGATAGTGGTCGGGGTCGGTGCTTCGACTCACAATCTTCTCGAACACCGACACCGCCTTGTCGTACTCTCCACCACGCACCAAAGCATTACCATAATCCTCCAAGTAGTAGCGATTTGTGGTATCTGAGAGATAGGCTCGCTCCGAATACTTGATAGCATTTTTAGGCACACGGGTAATCTTGGAGAGAAGATTTAGAGCAGGAGCATAATTCGAATCCTGCTGGAATATCGCCTCGATGGCCCCAAGAGCTGCGATAGTATCTTTGTGAATTGTCGCCGCCTTTATCGCCTCGGCATATAACTCAGATATGGGTTTCAAAGGCGCTTTTTGGCGCGATGCTTTGTGTTGTGGAATAAATCCGCAACAAAACAACATCGCCATCAATATCGCAACAACCTTTTTCACCCCAATAAAAGCCCTTATAATACGCTGTCGAATTGGTGGAGGAAGCGAACATCATTCTCGAAGTAGAGTCGCAAATCCTTTACACCGAACTTCAACATTGCGATACGCTCAACTCCCATACCAAAGGCAAAGCCCGAATACTCTTTCGAGTCGATGCCGTTAGCCTCCAAGACATTAGGATCGACCATACCGCAACCCATAATCTCCAACCAGCCGGTACCCTTACATACAGGGCAACCCTTGCCACCACAGAGGTTGCACGACACATCCAACTCTGCCGAAGGCTCGGTGAATGGGAAGTAGGATGGGCGCATACGGATTTGTGTCTTCTCGCCGAACAACTCTTTTGAGAAGTATAAGAGCGACTGCTTCATATCGGCAAACGATACATTCTTGTCGATATACAGACCTTCAACCTGATGGAAGATACAGTGCGCACGATACGAGATAGCCTCATTACGGAATACGCGACCGGGGCAGATTACACGAATAGGAGGCTGTTGTTGCTGCATTGTACGCACCTGAATTGATGAGGTGTGAGTACGCAACAGGACATCGTCTGCCGAAGGCTCCGAACCCGCCTTCTCCACGAAGAATGTATCCTGCATATCGCGTGCAGGGTGCTCCATCGGGAAGTTCAAACGCGAGAATACATGGTTGTCGTCTTCAATCTCCGGACCATCAGCTACGGTATAGCCAAGTCGCGAGAAGATGTCGATAATCTCCTGCTTAACCAACGATATAGGGTGGCGCGAGCCCAACTGCTCTGCCGAGCCCGGGCGCGACATATCGTCAATCTGTGGAGCCGAAGCGACCTGATTTTCGAGAATCTCCTTCTGCTCGTTAATCTTTGCCAAAATAGAGTTTTTGAGGGCGTTGAGTTTCTGTCCGAACTCACGCTTCTGCTCAGGAGCAACGGTTTTGAACTCCTCCATAAGGGCTGTCATCTCGCCCTTTTTGCCAACCATCTTGATACGGAAATCCTCGATCTCGGCCAACGACTTTGGCGCAAAAGCCTCCACCGCCTGTGCAAGTGCTGCAATCTTGTTATTCATAGAGTAAATATCTGTTTTGTTTTGAACTTACTTGTCTGATTGTCCCATAGGGACACAATATGCTACAAAGTTACACAAATAAACGGAACTGACGATGCGGAGCGCGCGAAAAATGCAAATTTTTGCACTAAACATTTAACTCTCTTCTCCTATTTTATTGTTGAGAGTGTATAATTTTGACTAATCAGCCAAAATTTACTATCTTTATACCGATTTTAGCATCACAATAGATGGATATACATTTTTATACAGATTCGTGCAACTACCGCCTGCCACAAAAGCGACTTATGCGCCGCTGGCTGCGTGAGGTGGCACAGCAGGAGGGTGGCTACGAGGTTGCCGAGATAAACTATGTTTTCTGCTCGGCGGAGCGTCATCGTGCGATGAATATCGAGTTTCTCGGTCACGACTACTTCACCGATATTATCACTTTTGACGATAGCGACCTCAAAGAGGGCTATATCGCCGGCGATATATTTATCGATATCGAAACGGTGCGCGACAATGCCCGCTTGTATGGTGCAACCGCACGACAGGAGATGTTGCGAGTGATAGTTCACGGCGTTTTGCACCTCTGCGGTCAGAAGGACAAAACCCCTCGCGCAGAGAAGCAAATGCACAAGAAGGAGGATAAGTATCTTGCTCTTTTAGAGCAAATTATGGGCTCAACCCACAACTAAAACGGGGTATGGTTAGTTTTTACGATGTTATAGTTATCGGTGCAGGTCACGCGGGCTGTGAGGCTGCTTCGGCGGCAGCTCGCAGGGGGTGTCGCACACTCCTCATAACAATGGATATGACCAAGTTCGCCTCGATGTCGTGTAACCCCGCAATAGGCGGCGTTGCAAAGGGGCAAATCGTGCGAGAAATTGACGCTCTCGGTGGCGAAACTGGTATCGTTACCGATCTGACAACCATACAGTTCCGTATGCTTAACCGTTCGAAAGGGGCTGCTATGTGGAGCCCACGAGCGCAGTGCGACAAGGCGGCATTCTCTGCCGAGTGGCGACACCGCCTCGAAAATCGAGAAAACCTCTTTATTTGGCAAGATTCGGTTACAGAAATACTCTTTGACACCGAGGGCGAGAAACCGCGCGCAAAGGGCGTAAAAACGCAAATGGGCGTGGAGTTCGAGGCGAAGGCGATAGTACTTACCGCAGGAACATTCCTCTCGGGCTTAATGCACTGCGGTCGCAACAACGCAGGCGGAGGTCGTGCAGGCGATGCGGCATCGTACGGAGTAACGGAAAGCCTTGTGCGTCAGGGTGTTGAGGTCGGCAGAATGAAAACGGGAACACCGGCTCGTCTTGATGCTCGCACCATCGATTTCTCGATTTTAGAGCAGCAGCCAGGCGATGAAAAGCCATCGAAATTCTCATTCTCTGACGAAACCGAGGCGGTACGAGAACAGATGCCGTGCTATTTGGTCTACACCTCGCAGGAGGTACACGACACGCTCCGCACAGGTTTTGACGACTCACCACTCTTCAACGGCACAATCAAGGGTATTGGACCTCGCTACTGCCCGAGCATTGAGGATAAGTTGCGCACATTTGCCGACAAGGAGCAACACCAGCTCTTCCTCGAACCGGAAGGTCGCACCACAAACGAATACTACCTTAACGGCTTCTCTTCATCGTTGCCTTACGAGGTGCAACTCTCTGCCCTTCACCAGATTAGGGGTTTGGAGAATGTCCACGCCTACCGCACTGGCTACGCTATCGAGTACGACTATTTCCCACCAACGCAGTTGAAGCACTCGTTGGAGAGCAAACTCATTGATAATCTGTACTTTGCAGGACAGGTAAATGGCACAACAGGTTACGAAGAGGCAGCTGCACAAGGTCTGTTGGCGGGTATCAACGCCTCGCTCCGCTGCGAGGGGGCAGAGCCGATAGTTTTGCAACGAGATGAGGCGTATATCGGTGTCTTAATTGACGACTTGGTGGTTAAGGGTGTCGATGAGCCATACCGAATGTTCACTTCGCGTGCCGAGTACAGAATTTTGCTCCGACAAGATAATGCCGACCGCCGACTCACTCCACTTGGTCACAAATTGGGATTGATTTCGGAGTCGCGATACCAAAAATTTAACGAAAAAATTTCGCGCGTAGATTCGCTTATTTCGTACACTCGTCAGCAAAGCGCAAAAATATCGGAAATTCAGAACTATTTAATTTCACTCGGTTTACCCGAAATTTCGCAGGGCAAGAAGATTTTTGACCTCGCTTTGCGCAACGATTTAACCCTCGCAGGTCTGGTCGAAGCTTTGCCAAAGCTCGAAAAATTTGTCCGAGAGAACAACATCACAGCACAAGATATTGAGGAGGCGGAGATTGAAATTAAGTATTCGGGCTATATTGAGCGCGAGCGACAAGTTGCCGAAAAGCTACATCGCCTCGAAAATATCGCTATTCCCGAGGGCTTCGACTACAACGCAATGCAGTCGCTAACCATCGAGGCTCGCCAAAAACTCAACCGCATACGCCCAACCACAATTGGTCAGGCATCGCGTATTCCGGGTGTTTCGCCAGCCGATGTAAATGTGTTATTGGTGAAGTTTGGAAGATAGAGGTTTAAGATGCGTTAGGGTTTAAAAAAAGGATTGTTCCACGAGGAACAATCCTTTTTTATTTGACTAACAACCAAGCATTTACTCAACTATAACATTCCAAGAGTGTATGTCAGGGGTTCGGCCATACTGCACATCTTGGAGCGACTTGTAGAGGTCTAACAATACCGGGCCAACTTCATCGCCATAGTGAATTTTCTCGCCCGTATCGGGATCAAAAACATTGCCAAGTGGTGTAATTATTGCGCCGGTACCGCAAGCACCACACTCATCAAACTCTCTCAACTCTGCAACATCAACAGGTCGCTGATCCACCTCAAAACCTTTATCCTCTGCAAGTTGCATCAATGAGTCGTTAGTTATCGAAGGCAAAATCGAGGGAGATTTCGGGGTAATATAGGTACTGCCTTTTATTGCGATGAAGTTCGCCGCGCCACACTCCTCAATATAGCGATGTTCGATAGACTCGGTGTAAAGCACTGCGCTATACCCCATTTCGTGCGCCTCCTCATACGAAAGCATACTCGAAGCGTAGTTACCACCAACCTTCACATCGCCCGTACCAAGTGGCGCAGAACGGTCTTGGTTGCGATTTACGATGGCATCAATCGGCTTTATACCATCTTTGAAATATGGACCAACAGGGGTTGCAAAGACACAAAAACCAGCCTCTCCCGAAGGTCGCACCGTCAAACGAGGGCGAGTGCCAAACAACACAGGGCGAATATACAACGCCGCTTGCGACTCGTATGGCGGCAAAAATTCGAGATTTCTGCGGACAATATCCACGCACGCCTCTACAAATTCATCTGCCGAAACCATTGGCAGACAGAGCTTTCGCGCACCCGATGCCATTCGTGCAGCGTGCGCATATGGGCGAAAGATACGCACCTTGCCATCAACGCCACGAAACGCCTTGATGCCCTCGAACGCCTGCAAACCATAATTCAAGCAGGCAGAACACATATGCACGGGAATATACTCGCTTGTGGTATATTCGGGCGCAGACCACCTGCCATCTTTATAGTATCGGCGAAGATTCTCACCTCCGGTCGAATTAAAATTGAAACTCAGTTCGTCCCAATTCTTCTCCATCTTTCTATTTTTCAATCTATTACACAATTGTTCCACGAGGAACACACCGCCAAAAAGATTGTCCTATATCTCTACATATCTACATATCAGATGGGTATCGAAAACGATACCCATCTAACAAAAACATGGAATTAACCCACCATAGCACCGGCATTGGTCTTTTCGTTTGGCTGCAACAAGCGCAAAGCACCCGTAGCGTCCTCTGCCATAAGGATCATACCCTGCGAGGTGATACCCTTAAAGTCGCGCGGTGCAAGGTTTACAAGCACCAAAACCTGCTTACCAACCAACTCCTCCGGCGAGAAGTGCTCGGCAATGCCCGAAACGATTGTGCGCTTGTCAATACCTGTGTCGATGGTCAACTTCAAAAGCTTCTTGGTCTTTGGCAACTTCTCTGCCTCCAAGATGGTCGAAACACGAATATCCATCTTCTGGAAATCATCAAACGAACACTCCGCCTTCTGTGGCTCGGCCTTAACTTCGGCTGCTTTATTCTGCTTTGCAATCTCTTCGAGGCGGTCCAACTGCTTCTGAATCACATCGTCTTCAATCTTCTCGAACAAAAGCGATGGCTCGCCGATGTGGTGTCCAGCAGCAAGCAGATCCATTGCTCCGAGTCGCTCCCAGCCGAACTTCTCGCACGCCAACATATTCAAAATCTTGGCTGCCGAGAATGGCATAAACGGCTCAATTGCAATAGCGATATTTGCAGTGATTTGAAGTGCAATATTAAGAATTGTCTTGACACGCTCGGCATCGGTCTTAATCAACTTCCATGGCTCCGAGTCTGCGAGATACTTATTACCAATGCGAGCAAAGTTCATCGCATCTTTCAACGCCTCGCGGAAGCGATAATTCTCGATATTCGACTCCAACGAAGCCTTGATTGACGACAACTCGGCGATTGTATCTCGGTCATAATCAGTTAGTTCGCCACACGCAGGCACCTCGCCATCGTAGTACTTTTTGGTAAGCACCAACGCGCGATTTACGAAGTTTCCGAGAACCGCAACCAACTCGTTGTTGTTGCGAGCCTGATAGTCCTTCCAGGTGAAGTCGTTGTCCTTGGTCTCAGGCGCAGTGGCGCAAAGAGCATAACGCAAGACATCCTCCTTGCCAGGGAAATCTACGAGGTATTCGTGCAACCAAACCGCCCAATTCTTCGAAGTCGAAATCTTGTTGCCCTCCAAGTTCAAGAACTCGTTGCTCGGCACATTCTCAGGCAGGATGTACTCGCCATGCGCCTTCAACATCGAAGGGAACACAATGCAGTGGAATACGATGTTATCCTTGCCGATAAAGTGAACGAGCTTGGTGTCTTCGCTCTTCCAATACTTCTCCCAATCGGGCGTAAGTTCCTTTGTAGCAGATATATAGCCGATTGGGGCATCGAACCAAACATACAAAACCTTACCCTCAGCTCCTTCAACCGGAACAGGGATACCCCAATCGAGGTCGCGGCTTACGGCACGAGGCATCAAACCGCCATCGAGCCAGCTCTTGCACTGTCCGTAGACATTAGATTTCCACTCCTTGTGTCCTTCCAAAATCCACTCGCGGAGCATCTGCTCATATTTGTCGAGTGGCAAGTACCAGTGCTTTGTTTCGCGCTTTACTGGAGTTGCTCCCGAGAGTGTCGAACGAGGATTTACCAACTCGTCAGGCGAGAGAGTTGAGCCACACACCTCGCACTGGTCGCCGTATGCGCCCTCTGCCCCACATTTAGGGCAAGTACCAACGATATAGCGGTCTGCGAGGAACGATTTGGCCTCCTCATCGTAGAACTGCTCGCTTGTCTGCTCCACAAATTTGCCCTCATCGTACAACTTGCGGAAGAACGCCGAGGCGGTCTCTGCATGTACGGGCGAAGAGGTGCGCGAGTAGATATCAAACGATATGCCGAGCTTCTCGAATGACTCTTTGATGATAGCGTGGTAGCGGTCCACAACTTGTTGTGGAGTTATACCCTCCTTCTTTGCCTTGATTGTGATAGGCACTCCGTGTTCGTCACTTCCGCAGACAGAAATCACATCGCGACCACGCAAACGGAGGTAGCGAGTGTAGATGTCGGACGGAATATATACGCCTGCGAGGTGGCCGATATGTACCGGACCATTGGCATACGGCAGTGCCGAAGTGATAAGATATCTCTTAAAATCCTTTGACATAAAAGTATGTTTTAATTATTTCTTCTCTTACTAAACGGCAAAGATAGAGAAATAAACGGAAAACGGAAAACGGAAAACGGAAAACTTTATGGCTTATTAGCCATTAGTTGCTAATTGGGGGCTGTTTTTCACAAAAAAAGCGAGGTTTTAGCCCCGCTTTTCACTCTCTATTTAATCCACGACTGATTATCGGAATATCGTAAATTCCATTCGACACAAGACCGACAACCACGCAAAGACAGATGGCCGCTTGCCACTCTGGATACCCCAAAAGTATCAGTTGAAACTCACACGCAACAAGTGCCAATATCGCACCAACTATCCACGATATCAGCTGTTTAAGCCAAGAGCGTTTTATGCCTAATACCCTGCATATAAGCCCCGTAATGACAATGGTCAAAACGGCACAAAGTGGCAACACCCACAAAAAATCGCTGCTAAAAAGCCCCAAAATATCGCCCATAAAACCTAATTGTTTTTACAGTTTGTAGAAAGTGTGAATATTTTTAGGCAATCGTTCAAGGAAAGTTTGATTCTCTTTGAGTTGAAAAACTTGTTGATATGTTATTAAATCGTTGATAATAAGATTTATACCATCGTCTTTGGCACAATTTTCAAGCCCCGCTCTCAACGATTTATATATATCCTTGTAGGAGTCAAGTTTATTTTTGCTCAATTTTCCAAAATCAAACAAAATCTCCCCGAGAACAACATGTGATTGATCCGTTTTTACAAATGTTTTTACACCAAGATAATGAGAAATCATCTGTTTCGG
>JAZSOV010000004.1:0-7629 GCA_045537095.1 Alistipes sp. | reverse complement strand
TGTAGCGCAAATCTGCGTTGCATAATGTGATTTTCTCAAAACTTTTGAGCTTTTCAACTATCTAAATTTTGCCCCTTCCCCAAAAAAACCACAGCAACAAACAAGCCTGCCTAACAAAAAAACTTGTTAGACAGGCTATTTTTTTCGCACCTACCCCCTCCTCCTACAAAAAAATGTGTCTAAAAACTTGTTAGACACATCTATAATCCGTTAATTCACAATCCCTAATTTTCGAATATTCCCTTCGAGATTCCGTTGCGCATACGCACCAACCATTTTGCCTTGTGGGGACGGAGCGTCAGCGTGTAGAGTATAGCAAGCAGAATGGTATAGCGGCGTTTTGCTCGCTCGTCCTTGTAGAGAGCCTGCTCTGTACCATACTTTTGTGCGCGAAGCAACTTGCTTACACCCACGCCATAAGAGAGTTTATCGAAATATTCGGGAGTGAGCTTTCGATCTGGGATATGATGATATACAATCGCCTTTGGCGTGTAGTACACTCTCTCGCCGAGGTTGCGTAAGCGGTCGAACAACTCATTCTCCTCGCCCCCATAGAGTTTATTACCCTTACGACCAAGATTGGTGTCGAAACCTCCGTAGAGGTTGAATACCTCACGGTTAAAGGCCATATTGCCACCCGCCGGGGTAATGTCGCTTGATATTCTGGTAACTCTCTTGCCCAAGTCAATCGGGTTAGCGATCATCTTCTCGGTATAGTACGACATCCACTTCGGGCGTTGGCTATCGTAACGCGCCTTTACAGCACCTGCCGCTGCAAATGCATCGTGGTTACGAAAGAGATCGATATATGCCGATACGAAGCCTTCATTTACAGTCTCATCATCGTCAATAAATACCAAAATCTCACCTTTCGACTCTGCAATGCCTCGATTGCGGGCATAGGATAATCCCTGCTGTGACTCCTTTACAAGGCGAATATTGATGTTGCTATGACTCTTTTGAAACGCCGATACGCGAACTGCTGTGTCGTCCGAACAGTTGTTGTCTACGATGACACACTCCCAAATGTCGTTCTCGGCATCCTGCGTAGCCAACGAATTCAGAGTCCTTTCGAGCGACTGAGCATTATTGTATGTAGCTATTATAACTGATAAATCCATAGTGCAAAGTTAATGTTTTTTTGCAAAAACTTTGCTAATAAAAGGTAAATTAGCTAATTTTGACCACGAAATGTGGCGCTTTAATAGATATTAGATATGAAGGAGATTGTAGCACAGTCGCTGGACGATTTGAAGGGGGTAGCCGAAGCGGTAATCAAGCAACTCGATGGCCGTAATGTGGTTGCCTTGTGTGGTGCTATGGGTGCAGGTAAAACCACCCTCGTAAGTGCCATTATGGAGTATCTTGGCTCGGCCGACACCGTTACAAGTCCAACCTTTGCGTTGGTCAATCAATACAACACCTCCACTGACGAAGTGGTCTATCACTTCGACTTCTATCGCATAAACCGCATCGAAGAGGTCTTCGATATGGGCTATGAGGAGTATTTCTATTCGGGCGACCTCTGCCTTATCGAGTGGCCGGAGCTTATCGAGGATCTGTTACCCGAAGATGCAATGGTCGTTAGAATTGAGATCTTATCTCCGATAGAGCGCAAGTTTACAATAGCGTAAAATGTATATATATAGCAAGAGTTTGTCTGATAACTTTTGTTGTAACTATTTAGCAAACATCCATTTTTCTTGCATAAGAAATCTTTGAATATTTAATTTTTATGCATATCTTTGTATTGTTGGATGTTGTACACAGATATAGAATGCGCAGTCTACGACTGTTTCATGATGCGTCATAGAAGACACTTGTGTCTGACGCAAAAGGTCTCCGCCCTCAACATCCTAATGCTCTGAATGATACTATTTTAGGTCAAATAACCAACCAACTAACAACTAAAATAACAATGAGAAAATTATTGAATGTAGCCTTGATGCTGGCAATGTTTGCTTGTACAGAGGTTCCTGATATTGTGCCACCTCCAATTGAAGATGATGAATCAACCAAGTTATCGGACTTGTCCAGTAATGAGGATCAATTCAATATTCCTGCCGATAGAGAAACTGCTCGTGCCGAGGTGTTGAAGCGAGGTCGTGGATTCTACAAGGATGTATTTATGGATGGAGGCATACGACTTACCTCGCGTACAACCCTTCCGGCAACAGACTATTTGGGTATATCGTTGGAGTATTTTGCATCGGCCGCGAATAGTGAAGTAACAAAGACCGATACACTAATTCAACACAAGATATTTACAGGTAGCGAGGAGGATACAAACGGATGGTTGCTCTATCCTGATGGCTCACCTCGTTACAGAATGATATATGTCAATGGCGGTAGTGCGGCATCACACCTCAAATCGATGGAGATGTCCAGCCGAGAAAATCTCTGTAAATTTGTCGAAGCAGGAGGTGGGTATATCGGAACTTGTGCAGGGGCCTTTATCGCATCAAGTGGTATTCTGTATAGCAGTGGCAAAGTAGAACACGCAGAAACCTATCTTGGCTTATGGCCGGGTTATGTCTATAAGACGGGACTTAATCAGGATAAAACAAATTTGCGTTTCAAAGAGGATAGCCCTCTGTTGCGATATTATAGTTTCGGTAATCCCCAAGAGTTGTACAATCTTCGTCATAACGGCGGTTGCTCGGCTAAGGATGAGGACCTCCTTTCCATACCAAATGCCGAGGCACTATCGCACTATGTGCGCCCAGATAAAGCGAATATTGATGGGCGAATAAATGCTTGGTCGTATAAGGCTAATGAGCGTAGTGGTCGTGTCATCTCGTGTGGTTCACATCCGGAGGGAATAACAAGTGGCAAGCAACTTAATTATATGGCTGCAATGATACTCTATGCTATGGATGGCAACCCTGTTCCGCAGCCTAAGGGCGAGTTGAAGGCTAACGAGGTACGCGAGATGAACAAGCGCACCGAGGATAGCAACCCTGCATATACTCGTATCGGCGATGGTCAGTACCACCACTTCACAATCGATGTTCCGAGCGACTGCAATAGAGCGATTGTGACACTCGAAGGCTATGCTGGTGAGGATAATTTCGAACTTGTTTTGTGTGGTAAGAGTGGCGAGTTGGCCTATATAGACAACACCGACCATAAGACAGATGCGATAGGTTGTAATGCTCAGTTGGTTGTTAATGAGCCGACTTCGGGCAAGTGGTATGTGTCGGTATTCTGTGAAACCACCGTTGAGTCGGCTATCGGTCAGTATGGAACAGAATACACTGGTCGCACCGATGTTTTGAATGGCGTGCCGTACAAAATAGCTGTAAAATTTGAGTGATTAAAAAAGCAACCAATAAAAACTATGAAAAGGTTTTTAAAATTTTTGATATCAGTTGTCGTAGTGGCAGGAATACATGCTTGCACAACCGATACAACCGAAGATTTTGGTGCAAATATCGAAGGTAAGACTCAATTTACCTTGTCGTTGGATGGCACACGCACAAATTTGACCGAATTTAGCGGTGCAAAATTCCTAAGTAGTGAGGACGCTATTGATTATGGCAATTATGGCGAAGCCGATTAAAATACACATACACAACAAGAGCCTGCTTAACATAATTTTGTTAGGCAGGCTCATTTATTAGAAGAAAACACAAGGCCATCCAACGATCTACACCACCACCCCACCTCCTCTCCCCCAAAAAATAGGTCAACAACTAATAGGCTTAACACTTTGGAGCGAACTTTGCAAATTTCCCACAATAGAACCGATTAAAACCAAATTCTATGGAAATTTCAAAGATTTTTGCTCGTGAGATTCTCGACTCCCGTGGTAATCCTACGGTCGAGGTAGATGTTGTAACTCGCAGTGGTGCCGTAGGGCGTGCTGCCGTGCCGAGTGGTGCATCGACAGGTGCAAACGAAGCCCTCGAACTGCGTGATGGCGACAAAGAGCGCTACAATGGAAAGGGCGTATTAAAGGCGTTAGAGGCGGTGAAGCGCACCATAGCCCCCAACCTTATAGGCAGAAATGTCTTGGCGCAGGCGGAGATTGATATGGCGATGTGCGCACTTGATGGTACGCCTACAAAATCGCACCTCGGCGCAAATGCTATTCTCGGCGTGTCGTTAGCTGTGGCAAAGGCGGCAGCAACGGAACTCAACCTGCCCCTCTACCGCTATATCGGTGGCGTGAATGCGAGGGTTTTGCCCGTGCCGATGATGAATATCGTAAATGGCGGTCGCCATTCTGATGCGCCGATAGCCTTTCAGGAGTTTATGATTCGCCCTGTGGGTGCTTCGACCTTCTCCGAGGGTTTGCAGATGGGTGTCGAGGTCTTTCACGCCCTGCGCTCGGTGCTGAAACAACGAGGACTCTCGACCGCCGTGGGTGATGAGGGCGGCTTTGCGCCAAATTTTAAGGGTATCGAAGATGCACTCGAAACAATCCTCTCGGCGATAACGCTTGCGGGGTACAACTACCCTCGCGACATAACGCTCGCTCTCGATTGTGCTGCCTCGGAGTTCTATACCAACGGTATATACGACTATTCGCGCTTTGAGGGGAATGGGGGCGTTCACTTCTCGCCTGCCGAGCAGGTGTCGTATCTCCGCAAACTTGTGAACGACTACCCGATAGACTCCATCGAAGATGGCATGGCAGAGAACGATTGGTCGGGGTGGCGACTGCTCACTGCCGAGATTGGCGACAGATGTGCGCTTGTGGGCGATGACCTATTCGTCACGAATACGGAGTTTATCAAGCGAGGTATCGAGGAGAGGTGCGGAAATGCGGTGCTTGTGAAGGTAAATCAGATTGGCACGCTGACCGAAACGCTCGAAGCGGTGGAGATGGCGCATCGTGCAGGTATGCAGACAATTATCTCGCACCGTTCGGGCGAGACCGAGGATACCACAATTGCCGATATTGCCGTGGCGGTAAATGCCGGACAGATTAAGACCGGCTCGCTCTCTCGCTCCGACCGCACAGCGAAATACAATCGCCTTTTGCGCATCGAAGCGACACTTGGGCATACAGCGAAATATGGCATTTAGAGCAGACGCTCTGCCTTGCTCTTTCAACTCAGCATTTTGCATTAAAAACCACAGGGCCTGCATCACTGCAAGCCCTGTGGTTTTTGTCCGAAGTTGTATAACAAGAGCTATTTTGAAGCTGCTCGCAGACTGGAAAATGCGGAGTTTACTTGGCGTAAATGAGCATTTTACAGACAAGGCAGATGCCGAAAGAGCCTTGTTAGACGGCTTCGCTAAGCCCAAGTATCAGGGTCCTCGGTGCCGAAGCCCGGCAAACCGAATGAAGTGCTATTCTCGTAGCCGCGCTCGGCTGCTACCTCGTAGAGCATTATCTCTGGAACAATATATGTTTTTCTCATAACTCTTAATTCTTAAATTCCAAAATTTCCCCAAACGATTTCGCTTTCGCTTGCCAAGAAGCTACAATTGGTTAAAGTAATATCACCACTTGGAGCCGCATATGTTTTGTAGTTATCTTCGGTAATATCTATCCAAGTAGGATTTTCCAATGTTCCCTCTGTTGCTATTCTACCGCCGAATTTAGTATCATTCATAGTAGCCATTCCTGCCGTTCCTGATATTATACCAATTGTGGCTTCACTAAAATTGGCTAAAACATCACAATGCACCTGACATTCATAATATGGACCGCTGTTTATTACTCGACCAACAAGTCCACCAACTGCTTTATATGATGTTCCAGTAACCTCGCCAGTAGCGTAGATATTTCCAGTATTGATTATATATGTATATGATATGCCAGCATAATTTCTACCAACAAATCCACCTATACATACAGCATTTGCACTACCTTTGAAATGGATATCTCCTGTATTTACAATCTGTCCGGTTTCAGCATCTGTCCATCCAGTTCCACGCACATTTCCCTGATTAATTTGTCCAGCAATACCTCCAACATTCAAACAAGAGGTTATATTTGAATTTTCAGTTATCTCTATTTGACCATTATTGATAACCTTTGCCTTATTTGTTAAGTATGTAAAACGAACATAATTGTATCCCTCATATCCTCCAATACGAACTTCTGAGCCCGTTCCTGAGAATGTAATCTTAGCATCATTACAAACGGTTTTACCATTAACATATATATTTGAAGCTACCCTACCTGTGCCACTATCGCGATGCGTCAAAGAGCCTATAACTCCTCCCACAAGAACATTCTTGTATGATGTGCCGCTTTGGTGTGTTGCAGATACTGTAATAGTCGCGCTTTCGGTGTTAGTGATATTGCCGTTTACATTAACAGTAACACCTTGAATCATACGCCCCATTACACCTCCAATACAAGAGGCATCCGTGGATGTTCCAGCGTGAGATATAGAACCGTAGTTGGTTACAGGACCATTGAAATCAAGATTTACATAATAGCTAGTATCACACCAAATACCTCCGACCCTTAAAATGGCCATTGTTCCATCTGTTGATATTGAGCCCTTATTTACTATATTGTTGTTGAATATAACTGTCTTTCTTGTATCGTCTGTTGAGCCATCTTTCTCTCCGCTAATAAACGATACAATACCTCCTATATAACCATTACGAGATGCCGACTCTGCGGTCTTAGTGATGTTACCAATGTTGGTGCAATTATCGAAGCCTATTACAGCGCTCGGACCGAAGCAGACAGCCACAATACCTCCGATATTTAGGTTAGTTTTGCCTGTCGCATCGCTGTATTTTAGAGCGCCATTGTTTACACAGTTTGCAAATGATACATCTCCATCCGAAAAACCTACAATACCACCTATGATACCCTGCATATTCTTGGTTGTTGAATATTGTGCAAGCTCGATAGTGGCGTTATTTACGCAATTATCAAACTCTACATTTGTTGCAACACCCACAAAACCACCGGTTGCACCATCTGCGTAGACATCTGCTGTTTCAGGAGCTACATCTGTGTTGATTGTGATTGTACCACTCACCGAGCAGTGCTCAACAGTAGGAGCGTTGACATTTGCAATAAGCTGACGAGCAAATGCACCGAAGTTAGGGTTTGACTTCTCCTCTACATTCATAACAAGGTGCAAGCCCTTGAATGATGCTGCTGTCTTGTTGAACAATGGTCCCGGGAAGTTCTTGATAGCAAAGCCGTTACCATATACGGTTCCCTTGTAGTTAGGCGCAGTAATATTTGAGTTATCGCCCTGGAAGGTCATATCATTCGGATTGATGACGATGTCATTAACAACAACTGCATTCTTTCTCAATATTGCCAAAGCTGTGGTCTGCAACTCGGTAGCAGCAGCCTTATCTTCATCGGTAGCCTCTGTGTTATCGAGTGTAGCCTTTGCTGCTACGAGATCGGCCTCTGCCTGTTCGAGAGCCTCCTTAAAGGTCTTGAAGTCGCCGTAGTTTGCGATAACAAACTTATCGGTGGTGCTTGTTGCCTCGTAGACAATATCCGAAGAGAACTCACGAACATTACCTGCAACGAGTGGATTGCTGTCGCCGGCCTTTACGGTTGCGTACATCACACCGAAATTATCGTCATTCAAGGTTACATACAACTCGTCATAAGTGCCGGCAGGAACTGCTACATAGATATATTTAGCCTCATCCTCGTTCAATGCGCCATCAATGAAATTGTAGGTA
>JAZSOV010000081.1:0-8523 GCA_045537095.1 Alistipes sp. | reverse complement strand
ACCGATATGGATCTCATTGTCGTAAAATCTCGCAACAATAGTATCATCAACCACGCCATATTGCCCGGTGAGCAATGCTGGATCCAGCAAGCCCTTAACGAGGAAAGTCTTACCCTCGATACCCTGCGAAATAGTTACAGTACGAGAGCCCTCTATGCCTTTTGCTGTAAGGTTGTAAGTACCCAAGAACTTCGAGTACTCGGCATTTGCCTCAGGAGTAATAGTAGCCTCGGTAGTTGCCGAAATCACACTATGACGGCTGTACTTGCCATTTACATCGTATGCAATTGCATAGAGGTTGTATGTTGTACCCTCGGTCAAGCCTGTAAATGTATACTCATCGGCAGCACCATTAACCTCCTCGCCGCTTGTATTGATGATATTCTCGACATCAACATTCTCGAATTTACCCGAAGTTGCAAGCAACTTGTACTTCGAAGCGCCAGTGCACGAAATACCAACCTTAATGCTCCAATCCTTAGTCTCCAACACCGAGAGATTTACCGAGAGGTTTGCATACTCGTACGCCTCGGTCTTGAATGTGAAGGTCTTGTACGATGAATATGCGGTGTATGTATCTTCGTAGATGCCATCGCTAACACCATTTGCAACTCGATAAATCAAAGTATACTCGGTATCAGACTCCAACGCATTACGAACAACATCTACCACGCCACCGCTGTAGAAAAGCGTCATATCGTAATGGCGCGCAGTAGAGAGCTCGTAGTCAGCAGCTGTCCACTGAGCCATGTCACTTGTCTTGATGAGATAGCCGCGGAACACTCCTGCATCTGGTGCAGCATCAAAGTAGGCTGTGATGCTGTTGGATGTAATGGTTGGATTTTGACGAATTGCAACCGAATATGACTCATCAACAGGGATATCTTTAACGGTAATATCCAACTTCTGCACATCGCCCCAATTGCCATTCTCATCGTATGCAGCAAAGAGGAAGACAACCTTCTGTCCATGCAAGCCCTCAACATTAACTCGATAATCGCCCGACTCTGGAATAGCAGCACCATACTGCTGAATTATCGCCAAATCGGAGAGCCCCTCGCCGACATATTTATTGTAAGTTGCCTCTGAAAACAGAGCTCTCGATACGCCTGCTGCTAAGTTGTTGAGTACTGCGCGATAATAAACAGCTGCAAAGTTACTCTTCTCCTCGATATAAGTAGCGGTAACATGAGGCTTCTCGATTGTTTGATGGTCGAACTCCGATACAGGAGTAATCATCGAACGCTCGATAGTGATAGTATTCTTCGCAAGGCGAGTGGTAGCATTACCCGACTCGTCATAGGTGGTGATACGCAACTCATTATACTCTCCCGGAGGCAAGATTGCATATATAGAACGAGCTGCCTGCGAGAGTACAACAGGCTCGGCGAGTTGAGCCGAGATAAACTTCGATGGAGCGTATGCTGCTGTCTGGCAAGTCTCCGCATCGACAAGGAATTGTCCAGAAATAGCAGGGTCGTTTTGACCTGACTCAATAGTGATATTTGTCACATTGCCTGAGCCTGTAAGTTGCAATTCGAGAATACCGCACAGGTTTCTGAACTGCAAGCCATCCTTCTCATTGCCAGCTGCCACCATTGGATTGGCTCCATCCACAAAGTTGCGCTCGGTGTAGATGGCATCTGTCGATGGATAATCCGCAAGGAACAAGCCACTAGTGTAGAGACTTGCTACTCTCTCTGCCGGATAGTAAGCGTAGTAATTATCATACTTCTGCTCCAAATCACCCTCAAATACACCCGATTGAGTACCTGCACCGTTAGAGAGTTCAAGGACACCGGCCTCAGCTAATTCTGTGCCTGTTACACCCAACAATGCAATAGCATCACCCTCGCTCCAAAGTACGGTATAGTTACTACCCATAGTAGTACGAGAGGCTTTCTCGGTATAGGCAATAAAACGAGCCTTGTTGGCACCCATACCAAAGCCGCCTTCGCCAAACATTTCACACGATGTCATAAACATCGCAACAGCTGCCAAAGCAGCCAATAGTCTAAATCTCTTCATAAGCAATCTGTTTTTAAATGAATAAATATGCCTTACATCCCGATTTTGCACAACTTGTACAACAGGAAAACTTTTTGAATATCAATACTCTGCACAAATATAATTATAGGGGGGGGTATTTTCCAAATTTTTTTGCAACTTTTTTTCAAAAAAAATCACTTCCAACCAACAACTGCATATTTTCTTTGATTTCAATGAAAAAAATTACAGCATTAGATTGTCGTTGTTTTGATATTCAAAATAAAATTTATATATTTGTGCGGTATATTGATTTGATTCGGCTGCGAAGATGACAAGCAAAGAGATTATAGAGGCTTTGACCTCCGATGTAGAGCGATTGATGAAGTTGCACAAAAGTGCAATGGAGGAGATTGTTATGCTTCGCGAGAAGAGTGGAGAGCAGAGCGACAAGATCAGAGCCTTGCAGGAGCAGCTCCGAGAGGCTAAGGCCGAGGCCGAAAAGGCTTCGTTGCACGCGGCAATTGCAGGAAGCGTATCGAACAAAGCAGCTGCGCGTTCACATGTCAACCGTTTATTGCGGGAGGTTGACAAATGTATAGAGATGGTATCAAATCGAATATAGTACATTTTTGAGATTATGAGCGAGCGAATGTTGAACATAAAGCTGGATATTGCAGGCAAGCCTTACGAGATGACTATCAATGCTCGTAACGAGGAGGTGTATCGTCTGGCGGCTCGCGAAATAAACAATCGTCTGGCTGCGGCACAGCAGTCGCGTATAGATGGCTTCGGCATGCAGGATTATCTGGCTATCGTAGCGGTAGACCTGATGATTTCGAATATTCGCATGGAGCGCAAAAACGATATCGAAGATGGCGATTTGAAGGCTCTTTCCGAGTTGGCAGAGCGTCTGTCAAAGCATCTCGAAAAGTAGATTTTCAGTCGGCGTTGCTCCGACAATAAGCAACACTGGTTCTTTATTTTTGGAAATAGGAAGATTACCCGCATGGATTCCTTTCAAACTTTGCGAAACTGAACACTTTTTATATTGGGGTGTACTCCGTTATTCAAAATCAGGCCTTGTAGCCCTCACGGGTGAGTACTGCGGTACCAGTGGAAGATTGCGATTTTAGGGGAGCCTCACAAATGACGATTTCACAGCTTCGTCAAACCAAGTAAAGGAATTCCTATGCGGTTTTTTTATTATAGAAAACACAATTTAGTATTAACTTTAACACAATAGACGAAAGAAAACTATGGAAATGACTATTATCATCGCTATCGCGGCCATTATCGCTGCCGTTGTCGGAGGTGGTGCAGCATACTACGGGGTTAAGGTCCGTGCCAAAGCTATCATCGACAAGGCAGAGCATGACGGCGAGATGCTGAAAAAGGAGAAAGAGATTCAGGCAAAGGAGCGTTTCATGCAGCTCAAAAGCGAGCATGATCGCCATGTAAACGAGCGCAATCAAAAGCTTAACCAGAGTGAGCAACGCGCAAAGCAGTTGGAGAGCAACCTGCAAAACCAGCAGCGCGACCTCGATCGCAAGATTGCCGACAATGAGCGTTTGAAGGAGAAGATGGAGAGCCAAATCCACTCGCTCGAAGAGCGCAAGACCGAGTTGGCTCGACTCATGAACGAGCAGAACAACCGTCTCGAACAGATTTCGGGTATCAGCTCGGAGGAGGCTAAAAGCATCCTTATCGAGAATATGAAGGAAGAGGCCAAAAGCGAGGCTCAGGCCTACATCAACGAGACCGTGGAGGAGGCTAAGCTCACCGCCACAAAGGAGGCAAAGCGTATTATCGTAGCCTCAATTCAGCGTGTAGCAACCGAGACCGCCATCGAGAATGCTGTAACGGTGTTCAATATCGATTCGGACGAGGTAAAGGGACGCATCATCGGTCGTGAGGGCCGTAATATCCGTGCGCTCGAAGCTGCTACGGGAGTAGAGATTATCGTAGATGATACCCCTGAGGCTATTATCCTCTCATGCTTCGACCCTGTACGCCGCGAGATTGCCCGTTTGGCTTTGCACCAACTCGTCACCGATGGCCGTATCCACCCGGCACGAATTGAGGAGGTAGTTGCAAAGGTTAAGAAGCAGATTGAGGAGGAGATTGTAGAGGTTGGAAAGCGCACCGCTATTGACCTCGGTATTCACGGCTTGCACCCTGAACTTATCCGTCTTATCGGTAAGATGAAGTACCGTTCATCTTACGGACAGAACCTCTTGCAACACGCGCGCGAGACCGCAAACCTCGCAGGCATTATGGCAGCCGAGTTGGGACTCAATCCAAAGACCGCGCGCCGTGCCGGATTGTTGCACGATATAGGCAAGGTGCCTGATGATGAGCCGGAGTTGCCACACGCAATAATCGGACAGAACCTCGCCGAGAAGTACAAGGAGAAGGCCGATGTTTGCAACGCTATCGGTGCTCACCATGATGAGGTGGAGATGACCTCACTTATCGCACCTATCATCCAGGTCTGCGATGCTATTTCGGGTGCTCGTCCGGGCGCACGCCGTGAGGTTATCGAGTCGTATATCAAGCGATTGAAGGAGATGGAGGGCATCGCACTCTCTTATCCGGGCGTTGTCAAGACCTACGCTATTCAGGCAGGTCGTGAGTTGCGTGTAATTGTGGGTGCAGACAAACTCTCTGACGCAGAGAGCGAGAGCCTATCGCACGATATCGCAAAGAAGATTCAGGACGAGATGACCTATCCGGGACAGGTGAAGATTACCGTAATCCGCGAAACTCGCGCAGTAAGTTACGCAAAATAGTTTGCGTAACTTGCAATATGATTAAAAGACCTCCACTGCGAGGTCTTTTTTTTGTGCGAAAAGATGGGAATTTGTAGGAGTTTATAGGAAATTATAGGAATAGATAGGATATTATAGGATATTATAGTGGCTTTCCTATTTAATTCTATAAAGTCCTATTCAGTCTCATATAATATATATAGGTAATTGATTTTACAACAAATAAGGCTCGGAGTAAAACCCCGAGCCTTATTCAACTATACTTAACAAATACTATTTGTTGTACTCCTTCATAACCGAGATAAGGCTCAAAACCTTGTTCGAGTAACCCCACTCGTTGTCATACCAAGAAACAACCTTTACGAAAGTATCAGTCAAAGCGATACCAGCCTTAGCATCGAAGATCGAAGTACGAGCATCGCCGAGGAAGTCAGACGATACAACATCCTCATCGGTGTAACCGAGAACGCCTGCCAACTCACCCTCCGAAGCAGCCTTCATTGCAGCGCAAATCTCTGCGTATGTTGCAGGCTTAGCAAGGTTTACAGTGAGGTCAACAACCGATACATCGAGAGTAGGAACACGGAATGCCATACCGGTCAACTTGCCATTGAGCTCTGGAAGAACAACACCTACTGCCTTAGCAGCACCAGTCGAAGATGGGATGATGTTGCCAGCAGCAGCACGGCCACCACGCCAGTCCTTCAAAGATGGACCGTCAACAGTCTTCTGAGTAGCAGTTGTAGCGTGAACAGTAGTCATCAAACCGTCAGCGATACCCCAGTTGTCGTTCAACACCTTAGCGATAGGAGCCAAGCAGTTGGTAGTACAAGAAGCGTTCGAAACGATAGCCTGACCAGCGTAAGTGTTGGTGTTAACACCGCAAACGAACATAGGAGTCTTGTCCTTTGCAGGAGCCGACATAACTACATACTTTGCACCAGCCTTGATGTGAGCCTCAGCCTTCTCAGCAGTGAGGAACAAACCTGTCGACTCAACTACATACTCAGCCTCAACCTCGTTCCACTTCAAATCCTCAGGGTTGCGCTCAGCAGTTACACGGATAGCCTTGCCATTAACGATAAGGAGGCTCTTCTCTGCATCGTAGTCGATAGTGCCATCGAACTGACCGTGCATAGTGTCATACTTGAGCATGTAAGCCAAGTAATCTACTGGGCAAAGGTCGTTGATACCTACTACTTCATACTTGTCAGTCTGTGTGCAAGCTGCACGGAATACCATACGGCCGATTCGTCCGAAACCGTTGATACCAATCTTAATTTGTGCCATAATTTTAAAAATTTTTATATATTGTTAAAAACTCTGTTTAGCCTATCCAAAAGCCGTTGTTTACACGCCGATACTCACTTATCTAACTAATAATCAGCAGTATAAATTTATCTGTTAATTTTTTAACGATGCAAAGGTATATACTTTGTATATAATAAGCAAATTTTTTGCCGTGTTTTTTAGACTACTTATTAAATTTTTTTATAAAATACAGTAAAAGTAAATATCGAGCAACCATTGAGCAAAATCAGAAAAATAATTTTCTAATCTTATTTGCAGAAATTCTCAAAAAATTTCCACAGCACTACGCCACCCGAAACCGAGACATTCAGCGAATGTTTTGTGCCGAGTTGAGGTATCTCGATTGCCGAGTCGCACAAGTCCACTACCTCCTGCGCTACACCCTCCACCTCGTTGCCGAAAACAAGGGCATATTTTTCGCCCGCAACGGGCTCGAATTTATCCAGCATTACCGACTCCGCAATCTGCTCGATGGCGACAATGGTATATCCCTCATTTTTAAGTTGTTGCACACACTCGACAGTGGTCGGAAAATGTGCCCATTCGACCGAAAATTCTGCACCCAACGAACTCTTGTGAATCTCGCGCGAAGGGGGTGTTGCGGTGATGCCGCAGAGGGCTATTTTTTCGACTGCAAAGGCATCGCCCGTACGAAAAAAAGCACCCACATTTTGGGCAGAACGGACATTGTCCAAAACCACCACTACGGGCATCTTCTCCATCTTGCGAAACTCCTCAACCGAGGGGCGACCAAGTTCGGCGTTGGTTGTCTTTTTCATAATTTTTGTTTTGCGGACTTTGAGCGTTGTCACGGCGCAACCTTTTAAGGGTAACTAACGGCTAGTAACGGCTAGTAACGGCTAGTAAAGAAGGCGCATACCCTTACTGGCCTTTAATAGCCTTTACTGGCCCTTACTTGCCGTTATTAAATTGAGCTGCCCTCCACTCTCGTCTAATTTTTTCGCACAAAAGTAATCAATATTTCAAAAATTTTCACTATTTTTGACCGATTTATACGCACGCATAGGCGAAATGGTTAGAAAGAGTGTCATACTTATAGTGGCTTTGTTGTTATCACTCAGTGCTTTGGCGCAGAGTGAAAGGCTCTATTTGGATACCGATTTCAACTTCGATTTCGACAATACCGAGTATTCGGGTAGTGGTCTTGGTGCTTCGGAGACGCTCTTCGGCATCTCGCTTGCGCCAGTGTTGCGCTTCGAGTGGAACGAGAAACACTCGCTCGGCGTGGGTGCCAATATGCAGAAGATGTTTGGCTCGGTGCGCTTTCTTGACGATATAGACCTTGTGGCGTACTATCAATTCCACAGCGAAAAGTATGGCGCAGTGGCGGGTTTGTTCCGCCGTGAGAAGATGATTGGTCGCTACTCGGAGGCGTTTTTCAGCAGTGCGTGGTTGGCGGACAACCGCTTGGTGCAGGGTTTGGCGTTGCAGTATCACGATAAGGTGAGCTTTGCCGAGTTGGCGGTCGATTGGAACGGTATGTACTCGCTTGAGACAAGAGAGCAGTTCCGCATTCTCTTTTCGGGAGAAGGCCGCTTTGCGAAGGTGATGTATGCAGGAGCTTCGGCAGCGATGCAGCACTACGCCAATCGAGCCGATTTTCAGCACAATGTTGTGGATAATTTCACTATAAACCCCTATATCGGTGTCGATTTCGAAGCCTTCTTCGATTTTGATATCCGCCTTGGATATTTGCAGTCGTTGCAGCGTGACAGACTTACGGGTGGGGGCTGGCAAACTCCTATGGGTGGCGAGCTGTTCTTCCGAATGAGCCGTTGGGGAGTCTTTATCTCGAACAACATCTATGTAGGCAAAAACCTGCAACCGCTATACAACTCGGTGGGCAAGGAGGGTACGATATATGGTGCGGACCTCTACGCCTCGGACCCGTTTTATGGAACAACAACTGGAATATACAATCGCACGGGTATAGGCTACGAGCAGACTTTTTGGAAGGAGCGTATCAAGGTTAAGGCGGAATTTGCATTGAAAACGGATGGCAAGAGGTTGTACAATCAGCAGATTATTTCGTTGGCAGTGAACCTCTCTCCGAAATTGTATGACAAAAACAAAAGACGAGAGAAAGCGCAATTTGATAAAGGCCAGTAAAGGCCAGTAAGGGCTAATAAAGGCCAGTAAGGGTAAGCGCTTTTCTTTACTAGCCGTTACTTGCCGTTAATTACCCTTAAAAAGGTTGCGCCGTGATAAGAGTAAGAGAACAGAAGAGAATAAAAATAAACGAATAATAAAAATAAATTTTAATCAACTAATAGCCAGTGGCTAATGGCTAATGGCTAAAAGCAAAGAGAAATTATGGCTAATGAGAATGTTGAAGTCAAGGAGAAGTCTTTGAACTTCCTTGAAGAGATTATCGAGGAGTCGATTGCGAATGGTTTGTCGCATGTGCAGACACGATTTCCACCGGAGCCAAACG
>JAZSOV010000131.1:0-4020 GCA_045537095.1 Alistipes sp. | reverse complement strand
GAAATCGAAACTTTGCGCTCGGGACGAACCTCCGTGGGAACCTGGAATGTCGCACCACCGATACGCTTTGACTTTACTTCGACCTGAGGTGTGATATTCTCAAGAGCCTGTTTCCAGACCTCCAAAGGAGATTTATCAGCATCCTTCATCTTCTTGCCTACCAACTCCAATGAATCATAGAAGATAGTGTAAGCAATACTCTTCTTACCATCCAGCATAAGATTGTTCACGAAACGTGTAACCTCCACGTCGTTGAACTTCGGATCCGGAAGTAGAATTCGCTTTCTTGGCTTAGCTTTTCTCATTGTTGCTTGCTAATTTAATAAATACAATTTCTTAATCTCTTTACTTCTTACCTGCCTTAGGACGCTTAGCACCGTACTTCGAACGACGCTGACGACGACCGTCAACACCTGCTGAATCGAGCGCACCACGTACCAAGTGGTAACGTACACCGGGGAGGTCCTTAACACGACCACCACGAACGAGCACAATTGAGTGCTCCTGCAAGTTGTGGCCCTCGCCGGGGATGTAGGCGTTGACCTCCTTGCCATTAGTCAATCTTACACGTGCAACCTTACGCATAGCCGAGTTAGGCTTCTTGGGAGTTGTGGTGTACACACGAGTACAAACTCCACGGCGCTGAGGACACGCTGCGAGGGCAGGCGACTTACTCTTCTCGACCATGCTCACTCGACCGTTTCTTACTAACTGCTGAATAGTTGGCATCTTTAAAACTTTTTGTCCTTTAAATTTTTGTTAACTATTTCAATTCCCTTTTGCGAGAAATTGCCCGCAAAGATAGGCATTTTTTCTGACATACAATATATATAGCCACTTTTTTCGTGCTGAATTGTTGAAAACTTGCGATTTTTCGATAGAAATTTCTTATCTCTTTTTCAAAATTATAATTATCAATTTATGGCAAAATTGTTAACCGTCTTATTTTCTGCACTTTGCATTATTTTTCGATTTTCGGGCCGAGGAGCGAGGGGTGGTTTTTAGGGCGATTTCGCATATATGCCATTTTTGGGCTGTTTTTCGTGTGGGGATTTTCAAGAAATATTACGGGGAGGTTATGGGTAATAGGTAGTTAATTAGCGAGATAGAGACCGGGAGGGACAGAGAGGCGACGGAGAGAAAGGGGAGAGTGGGGAAGATGGGGAGAATTGGGAAGATGGGGAAGATGGGGATGATGGGGATGATGGGGAGAATGGGGATAATGGGGATAATGGGGATGATGGGGAGAGGGCAGGAACTCTCGATAACTCCCTGAAAGGCCCCTTATAACTACCCAAAGCCAGCCCGCACCGCAAAAAAGATGAAGGGGAACGTCTTCACAGATGGTTCCCCTTCGAGTTAGTTAGGTTAATGAGAATTAGAGTCGATGAGCTAAATTGGTGTGTCCATGAGAATTATTCGAGATGTGCGCCCATCTGACTCCTGTTTGCACTGCAAATGTAAGAATATAATTCGATATCACCAAATAAATCTGCATTTTTTTTCACACGTTGGCTCGATTTATTAAGTAAAATGCAAAATCAGGGATATTTATAGCATAAAAATGCTATTAGATTATAGCCACTACAGAGGTGCCAAAAAGCAAGACGTAGGCCACTATAGAGGCTATTGAGCCTATGCGCATAAAGAATAACGGTTGCATAACTACCGATATCATCGTGACAACTACAATGAGTGAGGCCGAGGCTGAGGGGAGCGCCACGATAGATGCTATGGCTACGACGAGAAGCAGATGTGCCGAGCGCCACACGCCGCGTGCCGCAGAGGAGTTCAACTCCTGCTCCGTGGCGTAGAATATCGAGGCCATTGTCTGCACGAAGATAACAACGCCGAGGAAGATGAGGCGTGGTATGGTTATCAGCTCAAGGGGGCTGACCGCAGCGGCGGCGGCAACATCGCGCCACATAGCCAAGGCCGTATCGACAAAGTTACCTCCCAAACACCACTCCACGTAGCAATAGATGAATAGAGGCAGAAGCATACCACCCACAACAATGGTCGCCTCACGGAGTGTGGCACGCGCCGCAATAATCGCAAGAGCAACAGCGACGGGAATAGCCACAAGCGAGATATCGACCAATGGCATAGTCCCCGCAGCAAGCATAGCACCAAAGAGGTCGACTGCCGAGGCACGAGGGCCAAAGAGGCGCAACATATGCGATAGGGATAGTGCGAAGAGTAGCGCAACAATAGCCTGGCGCATAGGTGATTCCACGACTATCGCGGGAAGCAACACCAGGGCAAAGAGCGCGAGGGGTGCCATAGTAACCACAGGATATAACGACACACGAAGTGTTGCGCGCGCCGCTATAAGCACACTGGCAAAATAGAGCACTGCTATAACGGGGACTCCCAATAGGCGAGGCATCGTATCGACGAAGGCGAGAGATGCGCCGAGCGGAGCTATGCTACCCGCCATACCACCACACAACGGCACATCGGTAGCGAGGAGCATAACACTCAACACCAGGGTGGCAACGAGGAGCACCAGGAGGCCCTCATAAAACTTATGTCGTACTACATCAAGAATCATAATATCGGCACAATGACACGAAAAGCGCCATCTTCAAACTACAAAGATATGCTAAAAACCCGAATAAGATGCCACTAACCGAAAAATAATCTTCACTTTTGGCCGTGGGCATTTCCATTTTAACATTTTTTTATTACCTTTGCGCGACTTTATATTTACATATGTGTAGAGTCCCTAAAAAACGGAGAATAAGAACAAATAAATAAACTAACGAGATTATGAATATTACAAGAGAACAGCGTGATGGCGGTCTTTCGATTTTGAAGGTCGTTGTTAACGAGGCCGACTACGGTCAGGCAGTTGAGAAGCAGTTGCGCGACTACAAGCGCAAGGCAAACGTTCCAGGCTTCCGTCCTGGTATGGTACCTATGGGCATCATCAAGAAGATGTACGGCAAGCACGTCGTTGCAGAGCAGTCATACCACCTCGCATCAAACTCGGTATTTGAGTATTTGCAGAAGGAGAACATCGACTACGTAGGTGATGTTATCCCCTCGGAGGAGCAGGGCGACTTCGACTTCGAGAACAACACCGAGTTCGAGTTCGTATTCGAGATCGGCGAGGCTCCCAAGATCGAGCTCGCACTCTCGGCAAAGGACAAGATTACATACAACAAAATTAAGGTCGACAAGAAGATGCACACCGACTACCGCTCTAACTACTTGCGCCGCTATGGCCGCTTGGTAGAGGTAGACAAGGTTGCTAACGACGAGGCACTCAACGTAACCCTCGACAATGGCGATATGCGCATCGAGGAGGCTTACGTGGGTCTTATCTCTATGACCGACGAGGAGCGCAAGGCTTGGAAGAACAAGAAGGTGGGCTACAAGACCAAGGTTAACATCAACGAGCTCTACAAGAAGCCCGAGCAGCGTGCTGCTATCCTCTCGGTTAAGGAGGATGAGTTGGAGGGCATCAACCCCGAGTTCGAGTTGGAGATCACCAAGATTCGCCGCTTTGCAGACCCCGAGCTCAACGAGGAGTTCTTCAAGATGGCGTTCCCCGCAGGTAACGTGACAAACGAGGAGGAGCTCGACAAGTTCATCGACGAGGAGATCGAGCGCGAGCTTAAGCGCGAGTGCGACTTCATGTTCGCAAACCAGATGCGTAACTTCGTTATCGAGAAGGCTGGCCTTCAGATGCCAGAGGAGTTCTTGAAGCGTTGGTTGTATGTCATCAACGAGGGTAAGTTCACTCGCGAGGAGATCGAGAAGGACTTCCCTGCATTCGTTAAGATGTTCACTTGGAACTACTTGCAGAAGCACTTCATCACCGAGGGTGACCTTAAGGTGACGGCTGAGGAGGCTAAGGCTGAGGCTATGACCTTTGCTCAGATGCAGTTTGCTCAGTATGGTATGCCTTCAGCACCCCAGGATATGCTCGAGAATTTCGCTAAGCAGATCATGGACAATAAGGAGCAGTTGCAGAAAATCTACGAGAAGCAAGTCGGATCGTAGCCATGTCGT
>JAZSOV010000046.1:0-6837 GCA_045537095.1 Alistipes sp. | reverse complement strand
GGGATAGCTCAGCTGGTTAGAGCGCATGATTCATAATCATGAGGTCGAGAGTTCAAGTCTCTCTCCCGCTACAAAAAAAATGATGAGCCTGTCTAACAAGAAAAAGTTAGGCAGACTCCTTATTTATATACGCAGCAAACGCAATTACTCTTTCATAATCCCGTATGAACGAGTTAGAAATTTCGATGCGAAGTCCTGCAAAAAAACACCTTATCAGTGTGATTTTCCCCATTTAGGGCGGATACCGACAAAAATCTCGAAGTTTATGCCGGGCATTGGGTGCGATAAAACGGAGATATACTCCTCGTTGAAGAGGTTATTGATTGCGCCTTTGAGCGAGAGGTCTGCCCAACGGAACGAGAATTGCTTCTCCAACTCTATATTATTCATAAAGTATGGAGGAAGTTTGCCCGTCAGAGCGACATCGTTACTCGACATCGTAAATCTCTCGCTATAATGGCACCACTTATACAGCAATGACCACGAGCGGAACGACAATCTTCCCGTAACGGACGAGGAGAAGCGTGGCACATAAGGCAACTGTTTACCTATCGAGTTATCGCCCACCGAGATTGGCTCACCCACATTCACCGAAGGGGTCCAAGCAGCCGAGCCATTCAGCTCCAATCGCCAATCCTTCGCCAAGCGCACCGAAAGCGAGGCCTGTGCCTCAACGCCGTAGGAGTGGACTTTTTTAACATTTCGTGGCGAGAAAAAGCCCTTATTGGTAGGGAGCCACAAAATCCAATCATCAATCCACGACTCAAACCACGAAGCCGATACCTTTAATTTATAGATACCTTTGCGCCCCACCTCACTCGAAATGCCGGCATCATAACTCCAACCCGTTTCGCTACGCAAATCGGGATTTCCACCGGGGCGGAAGTACAAGTCGTTGAGTGATGGAGCACGATAGTTGCGTGAAGCCGAAGTTCGGAGCATCACATTTCCCCTCTCCGACACTACCCCCTCAATCGCTACAACCGGTATTGGCAGAGTCCACTCTCGCCCATACATCTCCTCGCGCAGTGTTGCCGCAACTCCCAATCGCTCAATAGGTTGCCAACGAGCCGACACCACAGCCGAGAGTTCTGCTCGGTCAGCACTATACCCCACTGCACCGTCTGATGAGCGTACAAAATTTTCGTGCAGAGTAGTATCTCCCGACAGTAGCACCTTCGCCTCCTCGAAAGAGTAATTTCCCGACACCGAAGCGTAAATCGTATTTATGCTACTGCGAGAGCAAGTCGTAGCGACCTTATTATAACTATAATCGTAGCCGAGCCAAGTGTAGATATATCCCACCTTTGCACCCACGCGCCAATTACGGCGAATATGGTCGTAACCAGCCACACCTCGAAAGGAATTTTCGCGTTGATAGTTCTCGTATTCGGGCGAAGAGCCATAGTCGGTAGTGAGCAGTGGCAGTTCGCGATAAGAGTTTGTGTACCACACATTTAACGACAGCCTATCGCCTTTTTTAGTCTTATAGTACAACTCCTGCAAGAGGTGAGTATCACGGAACGCTGCATTGCGATTGCGTTCCACGGGATAATACTGTCCGATGATATTATTCTCCGCATCGTACACATTCTCCTTCTTGTCGTAGTTGCGGTAGCGATAGTCATTTTTAGAGGTCGAAAATACCACTCGTGTCGAGGAGTGCCAACGCCCCTTGCCGTAGGTCAGACGCAAGAAATCGTCAAAAGTCCAAAATGAGCCTACGCCCTGCACAAAGTGGAGTCCAAAACCCTCCTCCGCAGTTGGCTCGGTAGCGAGTTTTACCGCACCACCCAAGCCACCACCCGACTCCGTAATCGAAGAGGAGCCATGCAGAAGCGTAGCTTTATCGACCAAAAACGATGGTATCATCGAAAAATCGGTCATTCCGAGCATTGGAGAGTTTATGCGCAGACCATTCCACAGCACCTGCGTATGCGATGGTGAAGTACCTCTGAACGATACGGTCGAGAGTGTTGCACGACCGCTATTTTTGACAAAAATAGAGGAGTTGAACGAGAGGATATCCGCCATCGAAAGCGAGATGTTTTGGTGCAGCATTGCCGAGTCAATCTTGGTTTGGTCTACACCTATATCGCGCATCGGTCGGCGAGCCACAACCTCTACATCGGGAATCTCCAAGCCATCACGCAGCCAATCTCGCTCCTCCGCCCAAGCAGTCAGAGAAACGAAGAGTAACAGCAATATTGAAATCCCCTTGCGCATCACTTTTTCCAACAAAAATCGCCTGCAATAACGCCCGCAGTAAATGAATCCAGCAACTCGCCATCGCTCGAATACCTATATATAATTGAGCGTTGCTGATAGTCGAGCGCATCGCCCACATAGACCTCCTCCGTATCGGGAGCAACGCCCAAAGCGTAGTAGAGCGAGCGATTTACCCCCTCAATAGGTCGGATAAATGGCTCGGCAGGTAACTCCGCAGCATCAATCGCCATACGCCACACGCCACCATCTATCCAATAGAGCACATCGCCCTTGTCGTTGATTTTCAGACGCGAAGCTGAGCGCGTAGTATCGCCCGAACTATTCAGACCGAGTTCAAAAGTCTGCTCCACCTCCAAATTTTCGGGATTTATACGATATAATTTCGCAGGCTCGTAGCCTATCGCGTTACCCTCGTAACCGCCATCGCTGACAACCCACAACTTGCCATTTTTATCTGCCACAATTGACTTGGGTTGCAAACCTATATCCCTGTAATCCACCACTTTATCGGTACGAGTATCAATCTTCAATATGCGTTTCTGGTACGACCAGCAAGCGACATAGAGGTAGTCGCCCACAATAACCATCTGCTCTGTCGAGCCGGTGCGATACTCGGTGGTCATTGGGCAGACAATCTCGCCCGTAATCTGGAAACTTTTGGGATTTACGATGATTATGCGGTCGCTATCAATCTGCGAGATATAGGCCTTTTCATCAGATACAAAGGCGATATAACGCGGTGATGGCAAGTCGGTTATGCGCCCCACCTCGCGAAGAGTTTCGACATCAACCGCAAATACAACATGCGAGTTATTGACCACCACCCAGCCGATGCCGTTGCGCACAACCATCGACTGCGCTACATCGCCCAATTTCATCGCATTGGCACGATAAAATAGATCATTTTCGAGATGTTTCGTTTCGGGATTGTAGAACGACAATGAAGCTCCGCCGTATGTAAAATTACCCTCGTTGGTGATAAAAACACCACTGTCAAGGATATTGAATCGCTCCTGTTCGCCATACTCCCACCTCATACACGAGGCGAGCAACAGCATAAAAGCGCAGAGTAATATGTTAGATAGATTACGCATTATTTTGCGCTGCTATAAGATACAAAACCACGCACCTCGGTCGAGGTTTCACCGATGCCCGAATGGATTGCGTTGGTTGCCGACTGCACCTTCACAAAGTCAATCTGCGGAAGAATATTCACCTCGCCCGTAGCATCACGAGCATCGAGGATACGGAAACGATTTGCCCTATCCTCAGCAAGGTCTATCGTACTGAAATTATCGGCATACCCCCACTCAAAAGCGCGCAGTACCCACTCCTGATTCTTCTCGCTCCACTCGCTATTGTCGGGCAGAAGCGTACCCGAAAGGGTGTATTCGTTCTCTGTTACCCAAGCGGGGAAATAGTCCTGACGATGTGCCGAATTACGCTCAATAGTGCCTCTTTCGCCCTTGTTGTCGCGCCACGCAATCTCGGTTTGATTGTCTGTCCGAGAGTAGGTTATAGCGTAATTTTGCAAAGTCCTATCCTTGTCGCTCTCCGAACCACGCAACTCAAACCACTCGTCATCTGCCACACCATTTTCGTTTGCATCATACGCTACCCAAACAATACCGGGCTCTGAACTACCGGCAAATGAGTTTCCGTAAATCCCGAAGTCGTAGCCTCCATCCGAATTTATGATTGGAGTTTTGAATTTTACAATGATATATCCGCCAAAGCCTCCTAACGACACAAAGTAACCATTTTTGAGTCGCTCCTCGGCATAGGCGCACGCCTCCTCCATAGTGGTCGCAGTGTAACCCTCATTCACAAACTGCCCGGGTGCAGGAAGAAACTCCACCACCTCGTACTCTAACTCTTTGGGTGTAGGCGCTTTACCGCCACCATCAACTCCTTCAAATGATGCGCAACCTCCTACTACCAATAGGGCTGCAACAAGTGCAAACTTAAATATTTTGGACATAAAATGTAAGTTTTATAATCCGATTGCCTGCGGATTGTTAAACAAAAATGCCGAGGTAGGTCTTCTGACTTGTTCCGCAAGGCGCCTTCCCAATCTCCGAAAGATCAGTGGCAAAGAGTGCCTTTTTACCCCTTTTGCATAGCGTTGTATCTCCCAACACAACCTTTGCGCCCTCTGGGGCAGGAACTTACAGCAGCAGGTACTGTTTCGGATTTGCACCGAATTCCGTTTTAATCCGTGCGAGCGTGGCTCTGCACCGGAACCTCTGACGATGCAAAGATATGAATTAAAAGTTAAAAGTACAAAAAAAAGAGAGTGGAACTCTACTCCACTCTCTTCGCTTATTCATTGGCACCTTTATTCAGCCAAAATTTCGAGCAACTTGATCGCTGCATCAGGAATCTTGGTACCAGGACCGAAGATAGCTGCTGCGCCATCCTTGTAGAGCTGGTCGTAGTCCTGTGCAGGAATTACACCACCCACTACTACGATGATATCCTCACGACCAAGTTTTGCAAGCTCCTCGATAATCTGAGGAACGAGAGTGAGGTGACCTGCTGCGAGTGACGATACACCAACAGCGTGAACATCGTTCTCCACAGCCTGCTTTGCAGCCTCGGCAGGAGTCTGGAACAGAGGTCCCATATCCACATCAAAGCCGATATCGGCATAACCTGTTGCTACAACCTTAGCACCACGGTCGTGACCGTCCTGACCAAGTTTTGCAATCATGATACGAGGCTGACGGCCCTCCTTCTTTGCGAAGTCTGCGCACATCTGCTTTGCCTTCTCGAAATTATCATCTTTCTTCATAGCCGAACTATAAACTCCTGAAATTGAACGAATAACAGCCGAGTAGCGACCTACCTCAACCTCGCAAGCATACGAGATTTCGCCGAGTGTAGCGCGTACCTTTGCAGCCTCAACTGCGAGTTCGAGCAAGTTGCCCTTGCCTGTCTTCACGCACTCGGTAATAGCTGCCAAAGCCTTATCTACGGCTGCCTGGTCACGGTTAGCCTTCAACTCGTTAAGACGCTTAATCTGACTCTCGCGAACTGCGGTGTTATCCACAGCGAGGATATCGATTGGAGCCTCCTTAGCAAGGCGGTACTCGTTCAAACCGATAATCTTCTGCTCACCCGAGTCGATACGAGCCTGAGTACGAGCTGCTGCCTCCTCGATACGCATCTTAGGCACACCTGTCTCGATAGCCTTTGCCATACCGCCAAGCGACTCAACCTCCTCGATGAGTGCCCAAGCCTTGTGTGCAATCTCGTTGGTGAGGCTCTCAACATAGTACGAACCTGCCCAAGGGTCTACTGTACGGCATACATTGGTCTCCTCCTGAATATAAATCTGGGTGTTACGAGCAATACGAGCCGAGAAGTCGGTTGGGAGGGCGATAGCCTCATCCAAAGCGTTGGTGTGGAGCGACTGTGTATGACCAAGTGCTGCACCCATAGCCTCGATAGCTGTACGACCAACATTGTTGAATGGATCCTGCTCGGTGAGCGACCAACCCGAAGTCTGCGAGTGGGTACGCAATGCGAGCGACTTAGGATTCTTTGGCTCGAACTGCTTAACAATCTTCGCCCACAACATACGCGCTGCACGCATCTTGGCAATCTCCATAAAGTGGTTCATACCGATAGCCCAGAAGAACGACAAACGAGGTGCGAATGCGTCAATCGACATACCGGCATTGATACCTGCACGCAAGTACTCCAAACCGTCAGCCAAAGTGTAAGCCAACTCGATGTCAGCTGTTGCACCTGCCTCCTGCATGTGGTAACCCGAAATCGAAATCGAGTTAAACTTAGGCATATTCTTCGAAGTGTACTCGAAGATGTCAGCGATAATCTTCATCGAGAACTTTGGAGGATAGATATAGGTGTTACGCACCATAAACTCCTTCAAGATATCGTTCTGGATAGTACCTGCCAACTGGTCGAGTGTGCAACCCTGCTCCAAACCTGTAACGATGTAGAACGCGAGGACTGGAAGTACGGCACCGTTCATAGTCATCGACACCGACATCTTGTCGAGTGGAATACCGTTGAACAACACCTTCATATCCTCAACCGAGCAGATAGATACACCTGCCTTACCAACATCACCTACTACGCGTGGGTGGTCAGCATCGTAACCACGGTGAGTAGCGAGGTCGAATGCAACCGAAAGTCCCTTCTGACCTGCTGCGAGGTTACGGCGATAGAATGCGTTAGACTCCTCGGCAGTCGAGAATCCTGCATACTGACGAATTGTCCAAGGACGCATTACATACATAGTAGAGTAAGGACCACGCAAGAATGGTGCAAGACCTGCTGCATAGTTCAGGTGCTCCATACCCTCCAAATCTGCCGCTGTATAGTTATCCTTTACGGGTATCTGCTCGGCAGTGAGCCAAGGCTCCTTAGCCTCAGCATTGCAAGCAGCTGCGCCGCCTGCATATTTCAATTCTGCAAATTTTGCTCTCATAATTTCTCCTCCTACTCGTTAGATACCCATCTGTGCCAAGTAGCCCTTCAAAGTTTCGAGGACATTGCTCTTGACATTGATAAAGTTGTTAATACCCTTCGACTGCAACTCCTCGGTGCAAGCAGGTGCGCCGGCAACTACAAGGATAG
>JAZSOV010000067.1:0-7787 GCA_045537095.1 Alistipes sp. | reverse complement strand
TCAAGTGAAGGTAACGAATAGAATAACCTTCTTCGAGCATCCTCATATATTTGAGCAATGCTCCGTAATCGTGTTTTTTGCGCATAAAGAAACCCCAAAAGTTTTTTGTCCAAACTTTTGGGGTCACTTCATTTTGGACACACATTTTTTATGTAGATAGCCGCGAGGAGGAAACGCCTGCGAAGCAGGATTAACATAGTAAACCTATGTGAGCATTTCAGAGTCCGAAGCACTCGTGCAAAAAGAGCTCATCAGAACTCTATCTACTGCAAAAATCGTCAATGATGAGGCTATTTTTGTGCGATGCAAGGCGATGAAAGCGGAGCATAGTAAACCTATGTGAGCATTTCAGAGTCCGAAGCACTCGTACAGAAAGAGCTCATCAGAACTCTACCTACTGCAAAAAATCGTCAATGATGAGGCTATTTTTGTGCGATGCAAGGCAATGAAAGCGGAGCATAGTAAACATATGTGAGCATTTCAGAGTCCGAAGCACTCGTACAGAAAGAGCTCATCAGAACGATTTTTTAACAAAAAGGGGTGCATAAAAGCACCCCTCCCACAAATTAACCCTCTTATGCCTCCGAATTGAAGATCGTCTGTAAGAACGAATCAAGATAGAGTAGTTCCGCATCTCCGCAAATCACTTGCGATAGAAAAAGATCCTCCTCGCAGACATGGTGTAATACTCGATTGTCCACTTGCTCCATAGGCGAAAATTTTAATGTTGTTCACCAATATAACGGAGTGTCCGAGTATTTTATTATCAAAATTTTAGCAAATAGCCAAATTTTTCTCTTTTATCAACTGACGCATATTTATAAGAGCGTATCTCATACGGCCGAGAGCAGTATTGATGCTCACTCCGGTATGTTCCGCTATCTCCTTGAAGCTCAACCCCTCGTAGTAGCGCATCTTGACAACCTCACGCTGCTCCTCAGGAAGCAGTTCGATAAGTCCTCTAACCTCTTTGGCCTGTTGTTCCGATATAAGGGTATC
Source organism: Alistipes sp. (assembly GCA_045537095.1). Lineage (GTDB taxonomy): Bacteria > Bacteroidota > Bacteroidia > Bacteroidales > Rikenellaceae > Alistipes. The sequence continues at coordinate 6,788 of JAZSOV010000067.1, read as the reverse complement.
CTCTATCGAAGGCTCAGCGAAATTCTTGCTACCCAAAATATCGAATCCTGCACTCGATTCACTTACGGTCTTGACCTGCTTCTGCGCGCGAAAGTGATCTAACACTCTATTGTGTGCAATGCGCAACACCCACGGCAGAAAACGACCTTTGTCAGTATAACGCCCCTCATCCAACACCTTCACAACCTTGATAAGCACCTCTTGTGTCAAGTCGTCAGCCACATCGTTATCCTTCACCATCATACGGACATAGTCGCGTACTCGGCGAGCATGACGCTCCAAAAGTTGAGAAACAGCTTCGCGATTACCCTGCTGGTACAACGCCAACAAAGCTTGGTCGCTTAACATTGTGTAGTTCATACTCTTCTCCTTTCTAAAATGGTTTAAAGAGTAGAGTTCAGTCGATAGGCAATACTTTTATAGTTAAACTTCGCGTTAATAATTTTATGAGAAAAGGCCTAAATGGAATATTTTCTCGACTGCAAGATACGCAGATTTTGACAAAATACCAAATTGCCACATCGACACTTCCGACTCTTGTAATGTGGCAAAATATGCAAAAACAGTGCCCTCATTGGCGTTTTAGGCCTATTTTTGCTTTAATTTAGCATATTTTAGAAAATGGCGAATCGACCAAACAGGGCGGTGAATTTTCGCTTTTTTAAAGATTTTTAACTCTATTTTAGAGGTTCAATATGTATTGCAACCGCAGTTTGTGCACCATATCTGTCGCGCAGAGCCTGCTCAATCTCGCGTGATATTTCGTGCGAATCAAGCACTGTCATCGAACCATCCACACGGATATGCACCTCGATAGCGATATTCGAACCGAGGCGACGAGTACGAAGGTTGTGCGGTTTATATACATTTGGCGTAGCCGAGATTATGGCGAGAATTTCATCTTCAACCTCTCGCGAAAGGCTCTTTTCGAGTAGTTCAGCAAGAGCAGTGCGGCAGAGGTCGTATGCAACCTTTATGATGAGTGCTGCCACCACAACGGCTGCTATTGGATCGGCAATACGCCATTTCTCGCCAAGGAAGTAGGCACAGCCGATACCAAGCAAGGCTCCTATCGAGGAGAGAGCATCGCTGCGATGATGCCACGCATTTGCAATTACGGAAGGACTATCCAACTTCCGTCCGACACGCACGGTATACTGATAGAGGACCTCCTTTGCTACAATCGACACCGCGGCAGCAATTATAGCTATAACGCCCGGACGAGGTAACACCTCGCCTGCGACAACAGCTGCAATCTTCTCTGCACTATCGACCAAAATCTCCACACCCACGGCAAACAACGCCACACCAATAATCAACGAGGCAAGGGTTTCGTATTTGCCATGTCCCCACTTGTGGTCGTCATCGCGCGGCTTGGCACTGATACGAACAAAGGCTATCACCACAACATCCGTAGCAAAGTCCGATGCCGAATGTACAGCATCGGCAATCATAGCACCGCTTCGACCTACAATACCCGCTACGAGCTTGAAGATGAAGAGTGCTATATTTACAAACATACCGAGCAGTGTTACTCGGTATATCTGTTTTGTTCGTATATTAGTCATACTATATTTGTATTAGTCAAACTTTGCAGGGTATGTCAGCAACTGATATGCCAAACTTTGCGCCATACGAAGGTGTCCAGCACTATTTGGATGGAGCCTATCTTTGCGTCTCTTGCCCGACTTAGCATCCTTTTCGAGCGAGCCTCTACGCCAATATATGCCATTCGACTCCGCCAATGGATAGAGTCCGCAGATGGAGTTCAAATCGATTACCGGCACAGCCCATACATTACCCGCCTCCTTAATAACATTGACATAAGCATCGAGATACTCGCCTACGCCGTTAGCGTACAACTCGCTCGGCTGGATATTTCTATCCGAGAGGAATGCATCGGCACGATGCAACGGCGTGAGCAGAATAATCTGCTTGGTAGGATACTCCTCCTTCAACTTCGCCATTGCGATATTGATACGGCCACGCAATGTCTTATTATCCATAAGGATTGTTCGCTTCTTGCGCTGAGCCATAACACCCGACTTTGATCCCCTCTTGCCCGACACCTCGACCTCTACAACCTCCTCCGAGTACCACTCGCCAAGAGGAATATTCACATTGTAGTCGTTGGTGCCGACGAAAATCATTATCGCATCGACATCCTGACCATGCTCAGCTATAAGCTTATCCGTCTGGCCGGGAATATGACGCCACTCGTGTCCGCTAATGCCGTAGACATAAGGGGTGATGCCGAGCAACGATTCGAGATATACCCAATAGGGATTGGTGTCATATCTCTTAGGTTGTCTTGCATCTGTAATCGAATCACCAAGGTAGGCCACACGCGCACCTCTCCACTGACTCTTAATCTCGGCCTTTGGCTTTGCCACTGTGGGCAAGGCGAGGCACAACACTGCTATAATTATAGATAAACGCTTCATTTTAGTAACTCTTTGCAAACAATACACGGCAGTGCGATGGCTTGCCCGTGAAGATACACTTACCCTCCTCAGGCTCAACATCGAGAGGAATACAACGGATAGTTGCCTTTGTTGCATCTTTGATAGCCTGCTCTGTTTCAGGTGTTCCGTCCCAGTGTGCCGAGATAAAGCCTCCCTTGTTGTTCAACACCTCAACAAACTCGTCCCAAGTATCGACCTTGGTAATCATCGAGTTGCGATAGTCGAGTGCCTTCTGGAAGATATTTTTCTGCTGCTCATCGAGCAAGTTTACGATATAATCTACAATACCCTCCTGCGATACGGTCTCCTTGGTCAAGGTATCACGGCGAGCCAACTCGATAGTACCGTTTGCAAGGTCGCGCTGACCGAGTGCAAGGCGTACAGGCACACCCTTCAACTCGTACTCGGCAAACTTGAAGCCTGCACGAACATTGTCGCGGTCATCAACCTTCACACGCACACCCTTTGCCTTCAATGCATCGGCAATCTCGTTCATCTTTGCGCGTGCGGCAGCCAACTTCTCCTCGCCCTTGTAGATAGGAATGATACCAACCTGCGTAGGAGCCAACTTCGGAGGCAATACCAAACCGTTGTTATCCGAGTGAGCCATAATCAAAGCACCCATCAATCGGGTAGAAACACCCCACGATGTAGCCCACACATACTCCAACTTACCCTCACGGTTAGCAAACTTAACATCGAAAGCCTTTGCGAAGTTCTGACCGAGGAAGTGCGAAGTACCACTCTGCAACGCCTTACCGTCTTGCATCAGCGCCTCGATGGTGAGAGTATCCTCAGCACCTGCAAAACGCTCGTTTGGCGACTTGTGACCAACGATTACAGGCAAGCACAACCACTCTTCGGCAAACTTCTGATAGACCTTAATCATTTTGAGTGCCTCCTCCTGAGCCTCCTCGCGAGTTTCGTGTGCGGTGTGTCCCTCCTGCCACAAGAACTCGGCAGTACGCAAGAACAAGCGTGTACGCATCTCCCAGCGCACCACATTTGCCCACTGATTACAGAGAATAGGGAGGTCACGGTAAGAGTTAATCCAGCCCTTATATGTATTCCAAATAATAGTTTCCGATGTCGGGCGAACAATCAACTCCTCCTCCAAGCGAGCCGCAGGGTCCACCACGATACCCTTACCGTTCTCGTCATTCTTCAAACGGTAGTGTGTCACAACAGCGCACTCCTTAGCAAAGCCCTCAACATGGCTTGCCTCTTTCGAGAAGAACGACTTTGGAATAAAGAGAGGGAAGTAGGCATTCTGCACACCTGTCTCCTTGAACATTCCGTCCAAAACCTCGTGCATCTTCTCCCAAATAGCATATCCGTAAGGTTTGATAACCATACATCCACGCACTGCGGAGTTCTCCGCCAAACCTGCCTTCATTACAAGGTCGTTGTACCATTGCGAATAGTTCTCTTCGCTCTTGGTCAAATCTTTCAATTCTACTGCCATATATCTTCAAAAATTCAAAATTCAGAATTCAAAATGCAAAATTAAGCTCACAAAGGTAGCAAAATTTTATCATATTCGAGATAAATCTCGATTTTTTATCTCTGTTTGCGCACTACCACCCTCTGCAATGGCTCATTTGACACCTCAACAGGCGAATTTTTCTCGAAATACGCCCTATCTAACTCAAAGACCAAGAGAGGCAATCGCACCTCATTTTCACACTCGAAATGGGCATAGTTGCGAGCGACATAATCGGCTACTGCAATCTTGTATTTTCGGCCCTCTCGCAAACGAGGAAAATGGACATCGTACGCCATATCGTTTTCATCGACAATAATGCGATAAGGTGTTGTAGCATAGAGGTCTACAACATGTGCCTCCTTCGCATTAACCGTATCGTTATACTTCTCCACAATCAACTTTCTTAACTGCGCCGGAGTCATCTCCACAAGATGCACCTGCGAGAAAAATGGCTCATTGTCAAAGAGCGTCTTAACCGTTACATCACCCTTCGGTAACCCCTCGATAATACGCACACCTCCGCGATGATAGATACCAATCTCGGCTCCTGTCGCCTCCTTAATAATCTTGGTCTGCAAATTACATAAGCCCACATGATTTGTGGAGTGAGCCATCTCACCGACAACCTCTTGCAGTGCAGGATTTGCCTCAATCTCCTTAACCTGAGCCACAATTTCTGCATCTTGTGCATAATTTTTCAGTGGGATATTCTCATATTCCACATCCACAACCCTCTTACCGCGCATCTTAATCCTCGTTACGCCCACATATTTTAATTTGCGCTGGGTCTGCCCTATCACCGTGCCATTCACCACGGTATCGAGCAACTTGTGGGTATGGCCACCGATAATTACATCGTAACCGCCATATCGCTCTGCCAATGCCAAATCGCGGTCGTGGCCCATGTGCGAAAGCAACACCTTCACATCGCCATTCGAGTCATCGCCTTCACGCTCTGCGACAATCTGAGGGTCCTCAAACTGTAACCCCTCAAAATTGACATCGTTGCCGTCAGGATGACCATTCGAGTAGCTCGTCACCACACCTACAAAGTCTACGGCAACGCCCGCAGGCGTTACAATACGCTCACACCTATCAACATCATCAAGCCACTCTCCAAAAGAGGTCATATTAGCACAGACGACTTCGAACTCTGCCTTATCGATAGCATTATCCAACACCTGCTGACCTGCATCAAAGTCATGATTACCAAGAGTAGCAACGTCATACCCAACGGCATTCATCAGATGAATCATCGGCAATCTGCCCTCCGCCAAATCAACATAGGCATTGCCCGTCCAACGGTCTCCCGCATCGACCACAATAGTAAATACCGTATCGCGGCACTCCTTAACGGCAGTTGCCAACCTCGCCATATTGTCAAGCGAGGCGTGCATATCATTAGTGGAGAGAATAACGAACTCGCTCGGACACAGCATTATATACATAAACCAACCGAACACGATAAAAGAGCCAAGTGTGCCCGAATATTGACCTTTTTTCATAACTTTTTACGCTACCAAAGGCGACAATTTCTGCCGCCTTTGATTGTTATAACTATTTGTAATTCAATTAAAGAGTCGCTAAGAACTCTGTTACATTCTTCGCAATACGAGCCTCGACATCATCGCACTCAGCCTTTACGAACTTCTCGCCCGTGATACTCTCGTACAACTCGATATAACGCTCGGTGATGCTATCCACAATCTCAGGAGTCATATCAGGCACCTGCTGTCCCTCCTGACCTTGGAAACCATTTGCCATAAGCCACTCACGCACAAACTCCTTCGAGAGTTGCTTCTGCTTCTCGCCCTTAGCAAGACGCTCCTCGTAGCCCTCGGCGTAGAAGTAGCGCGAAGAGTCTGGGGTATGAATTTCATCCATAAGGTAGATAGTACCATTCTTCTTGCCGAACTCATACTTTGTATCCACAAGAATCAAGCCCTTTTGTGCTGCAATCTCCGTTCCACGCTGAAAGATTGCACGGGTGTATGCCTCCAACTTTTCGTAGTCCTCGCGCGACACGAGCCCCTGCGCGATAATATCCTCCTTCGAAATATCCTCATCGTGTCCCTCGTCAGCTTTGGTTGTAGGGGTGATGATTGGCTCAGGGAACTTTTGGTTTTCTACCATACCCTCAGGCATCTCGACACCGCAAATTGTGCGCTTACCTGCCTTGTACTCACGCCAAGCGTGCCCCGAAAGGTAACCACGAATAACCATCTCCACCTTGAAAGGCTCGCACTTGTGGCCCACAGTAACCATTGGATCGGGCATAGCTATCTTCCAATTTGGAAGGATATCGGTTGTCGCATCGAGGAACTTCGCTGCAATCTGATTAAGGACCTGTCCTTTGAACGGAATGCCCTTTGGCAATACTACATCAAATGCCGAGATACGATCCGACACCACCATTACGAGATAATCGCCCTCCACGCTGTATACATCGCGCACCTTACCAACATAATGGGAGGTTTGTCCGGGCAATTGCAAATTTGTTTTAACGATTGCTTTCATTTTTAACTTTATATAATTATTGTATATGACTTTGTTGTCGCTCATTATCCGTGCAAAGATAACAAAATAAATTAAGAACTGACGCTGTGAAGCAAGTGAAAAAGCAAATTTATTTGTATTTTTCCGAGCCATAAGGGAGAAAAGCCTACAAAGCAGGGTTAATTGAGAATTAAAAAATTTCGGAATTATATAGTTTAGTGTTGTAAAAAATCGTCATTGTGAAGGAGCGTAGCGACTGCGACAATCTCCCTTATATTTTTATTAAATTAACAGCGGGAGATTGCCACGAGCCTATCGGCTCTCGCAATGACGCTCTTGTT
>JAZSOV010000111.1:0-2389 GCA_045537095.1 Alistipes sp. | reverse complement strand
GCCACTCGAAGCCTCGATACGAATCTTCTGCTCCTTGCCTGTGCCCTTATCCTTTGCCGAAACATTCAAGATACCGTTAGCGTCAATGTCGAAGGTAACCTCAATCTGCGGTACGCCGCGCGGTGCAGCAGGAATACCGTCAAGGTGGAAGCGACCGATGCTCTTGTTATCCTTTGCCAAAGGACGCTCACCCTGGCAGACATTAATCTCAACCGATGGCTGATTGTCCGCCGCAGTCGAGAATACCTCGCTCTTGCGGGTAGGGATAGTGGTGTTAGCCTCAATCAACTTGGTAAATACGCCACCCAAAGTCTCGATACCGAGCGAAAGCGGAGTAACATCGAGGAGCAACACATCTTTAACCTCGCCTGTGAGGACACCACCCTGAATTGAAGCACCTACGGCTACAACCTCGTCAGGGTTTACGCCCTTGTTAGGAGTCTTGCCGAAGAAATCCTCTACTACCTTCTGAATTGCAGGGATACGGGTAGAACCACCCACGAGGATAACCTCGTCAATCTGCGAAGCCGAAAGACCTGCATCGCGCAAAGCGTTGCGGCATGGCTCGATAGTCTTCTGTACGAGGTGGTCGCACAACTGCTCGAACTTGGCACGAGTGAGAGTCATCACAAGGTGCTGTGGAATGCCGTTGATTGGCATAATGTATGGCAAGTTAATCTCGGTCGATTGCGAAGCCGAAAGCTCAATCTTTGCCTTCTCGGCAGCCTCCTTCAAACGCTGCAAAGCCATAGGGTCCTGACGCAAATCTACGCCATGCTCCGCCTTGAACGCCTCTGCCATATAGTCGATCAACACATGGTCGAAGTCATCACCTCCGAGGTGAGTGTCGCCATTGGTCGATTTAACCTCGAATACGCCATCGCCCAACTCCAAGATAGAGATATCGAATGTACCACCACCGAGGTCGTACACAGCAATCTTCATATCCTTGTTCTTCTTGTCCATACCGTAAGCCAACGCAGCAGCAGTAGGCTCGTTGATGATACGGCGCACCTTCAAACCTGCGATCTCACCTGCCTCCTTGGTAGCCTGACGCTGCGAGTCGGAGAAGTATGCAGGAACGGTGATAACAGCCTCTGTTACCTCCTGACCGAGATAGTCCTCAGCGGTCTTCTTCATCTTCTGCAAGATGATAGCCGAAATCTCCTGCGGAGTGTACTGACGACCGTCAATCTCAACACGAGGAGTGTTGTTTGCACCCTTAACGATGCTATATGGAGCACGCTCCACATCGCCCAAAACCTTGTCGTACTGCTCGCCCATAAAGCGCTTGATAGAGAATACTGTGCGCTTAGGGTTTGTGATAGCCTGACGCTTTGCAGGGTCACCCACCTTGCGCTCGCCACCATCAGTAAAAGCAACGATAGAAGGGGTTGTGCGGTGTCCCTCCGAGTTAGGAATAACAACGGGCTCCGAGCCCTCCATAACGGCAACACACGAGTTTGTTGTACCAAGGTCAATACCAATAATCTTTCCCATAGTTGTAATTTTTTTATTTGTTTATTAAATTTTGTTCTGTTTTGTTTTCGCTTTTTTGTAGAGCAAACCCCTTGCCAAAGCCGTTTTTCGTGAAAATTTCCCGATTTTCTGCCAAAATGGAGGTTTTCGGCGTAATATAGTATGACAAAATGGCACAAAATGACACTCAATGGCAATAAATGACACTCTCCTCTGCGGGCGGGTATCGTTTTCGATACCCGTGAGGGCGTTGGTGTGCGTTTCTCTTGTGTGATGGCTTTCCCTCTGTGTGCCGGGTATCGTTTTCGATACCCGTGCTTGTGGGAGTATTTTTTTTGTGTGGATGTACTCTCCCTTGATTGCCGGGTATCGTTTTCGATACCCGTGGTGGGAGGGGTGCATCTTGCATTCTTGGGTATCGTTTTCGATACCCGTGGATGTAGAGGGGGGAGGTAGAGGCGTTTTTCGGTTTTGCAAACCCCGAAGGTGGTCAAGGCGCTGTCTTTTTAAGGGTTATTAAGGGCTAGTAACGGCTAGTAACGGCTAGTAACGGATAGTAAAAAAGGCGCTATACCCTTACTTGTCCTTACTAGCCTTTAATAACGCTTGCGCCGTGATGACCCTCGGAGTCCGCAAAACAAAAAAAACTTTCAGCGCACCCCATAAAGCGACCAACGGGAGCGCCCCCATTAAGGGCGGAACGCCCGCCCCTATAACCCCCAGAAAGGTTGCGCCTTGACAAGGTTAGGAGTTCAGACGAGAGCTGAGAGCGGAAAACAAACAAAGCCGGGTATCGTTTTCGATACCTGTGGATGTAGAGGGGGGGGTAGAGGCGTTTTTCGGTTTTGCAAACCCCGAAGGTGGTCAAGGCGCTGTCTTTTTAAGGGTTAGTAAGGGCTAGTAACGGATA
>JAZSOV010000028.1:0-26221 GCA_045537095.1 Alistipes sp. | reverse complement strand
ATCTGGATTGCTTGTAGTCCATGTTACAACTTTGTCTGTCGCATTTTTAGGCATTACGATTGCCTCTAATTGCACCTCCTGTTCAGGCAATAGAGCCAACGGACCTGCCGGCGAAATAGAAACTTCTGCTACCGAAATACTCTCTCTCTTGTTGTCGCACGCAGGGGCAAGGTAGCAAAGTGCGCCTATTAGAACAATTAAACAAAACTTTTTCATAGCATTTAGTTTTTATGCCGAATACGGCGGTTAATAAAAAGGTTCTATATTGTAATATTCACAACAATATCCAATACCATTGGGTGACTCTATGTCGCTACATTTTCACAAATTCCACTCGACGATTTTTTGCACGCCCTTCATTGGTCGAATTGTCGGCTATGGGCGAACCTTGTCCCTTGCCGACAGCGACAAGTCGCTCCTTTGTAATACCCATTTCAATAAGTTTATTAACTATTGTCTGCGAACGAGCCTCACTAAGTGCTTGGTTTGATTGTGCATTTCCTGTCGAATCAGTATGCCCCTCAACGGAGAATTTCAAATCCGGGTTCTCATTCATCAGTTGAACGATACGACGAATCTCTCCCATAGATTCCGGTTTTATTGCCGACTTGCCAACATCGAAAGTAATTCCGTAAGTGATGAATTTGCCTGCCGACATCAGCCGCTCATAGAGTGGTACAGCTCCTTTTGCAATACGAATATTGCGAATTGCAGTATTATTTGTGAAGTATCCTCCTGTACGATAAAACTCGATGTCGAAATATCCAGGGGCAATGGTGTTAGGTATATTAGCATAGCGAATACCATTTATATATACCTTCATTGCTCGTTTGTTGAATGATAGGGCAAAATGGTTCCAACTATTAGGGATTGTTCGGAATGATTCGTCTTGACCACTACGCATCTCTTCACTCAACGACAAGAAGTCCCAATTGAGTCTTGTACGATAATCTTCTGGACTGTAATACCAATTATGCAACAAAAACTGCTGTATTAGAGTGTTTGAATTGGGCTTGTAGAACCGAATATGATACTCGTTTGCGGGATTATTCTCACCCTTTTTCTCGTATCCACCCACCCAAAAATCGAACTCCAAAGTAAATTTCTCTGGTAGATAACTTTTAGCTTTGTCGAATAGTGGTACAATGACAGCATCATCTTGGCTTACACAGAGAATAACCTTATTGCCATTAATTTGAGCAACTTCGATGGTGCCCTTAATTAAATCCCATTGAGATGGAAATTCTCCTATTTGCTCCCGTGTTACATCGTCATCAAACACAATCTCATCGCCTGCTACGAAATCACTCTTTGCATAAGCTATTTCGAGATTGTTGGCAAGTGGCTCATTCGCTGTGCCTGCAACTTGCATTTCTTTGCTTTTTTCACTATTTACATCGGGTGAGATTTTCTTCTCATTTGTTTGTGTGGTTTCAGACGACTCACGGTTCTTTTGAGCACTACCTTTCTCCTGTCTTTTCTTCTCAATGGCTTGGTCTATGGCTCTCTCTGTCGCCTCCTCTGCCTTCTGAACCGAACGGTCGATAGCCTTTTCGGTTGCTTTTTCTACATTACGCTCCACAGCACGCTTTGCTGCATTCTCGGCTAAGCGTCCAAGCGTACGACCCCAACTCTGCGAATAGACCGTTGTGATATTGCCAACAGCAAAAATCAACATAATGATAATAATCTTCTTCATAGCAATTAAGTTTTTATGCCGTAATACAGCGGTTAGTAAAAAGTTTCTGTGATGTAGTTGAATAGTAGCGTAGGTAAATTGCAAACAAAAAAGCAGGCGCAAACCATAAGGTTGCCCTGTTTCAATGTTGTATATGTTTGATTTACAGAGAAATACCCCCCCCCTAATAGAGTGGTTTGTGATGCCAAATAAGGCGGAGAATGTAATTTCAGAGTTATCATAATATCACCCCTTTATGCAAAGTTAGACATAAAAAGCGAATTCTCCAAATAAATCTATGATTATTTTAGCAAATTATCTTCTATTCTTTCGGTATTGTGCGCAAAAATTTTTAATTTTGCGAATTGAAAGGAGTTTTGGCGGCGCAGTCTGCGACTGCTTTATAACGGCGGGCTTTTAACCCTTTATGACGGCGCACCTCAGGTGCTTTATGGGGTTTGCCATAACACCGACAATGTCGGTGTCGCCATAGAAGAGACTTGTGCCTGACGCCATAGAACGCTGAAAGCGTGACGCCAAAAGCAAGAAAAGTACATTTAATTGTCAATTTTCAATTATCAATTGTCAATTTATATAATATGAAATATTATATAATCGTAGGTGAGCCTTCGGGAGATTTGCACGGAAGCAACCTGATGAAGGGAGTTGTGGCGGAGGACTCCGAGGCGCAGTTCCGCTTCTGGGGTGGCGATAAGATGGCAGAGGTTGGTGGCAGGGAGAACCTCGCAAAGCACTACCGCGAAACATCGTTTTTCGGCATTGCGCAGGTTGTGCGTAACCTACGCACCGTACTCGGTCAGATTGATGAGTGCAAGCGCGATATCGAGGCGTTCAACCCCGATGTTGTGATACTAATAGACTACCCGAGCTTCAATATGCGCATCGCCAAGTGGGCAAAGGCGAAGGGCTTGAAGGTCTATTACTATATCGCCCCAAAGGTGTGGGCGTGGAAGGAGTGGCGAGTGAAGGAGATTCGCAAATATGTCGATAGGCTCTACACCATCTTTCCGTTTGAAACAGAGTACTTCCGTTCAAAGGGCATAGAGCCCATATTTTGCGGAAATCCGCTGTGCGACTCGATAGCGCAACATAAGGCAACAATGCCATCGCGAGAGCTGTTTTTGAGCAAAAACGGACTTGACGAGCGCCCTATCGTGGCTCTGTTGGCAGGTAGTCGCAGGTCGGAGATTAAGGATAATTTGGCGGATATGATTGCCATTTCGCGCAATTTCCCGAATTATCAGTTTGTGGTGGCGGCGGTGCCGTGGCTCGAAAGAGAACTCTACGAGAAGATTTTGCAAGGCTCGGAGGTTAAAGTGGTCTGCAACAAGACATACGACACGCTGATTTATGCCGAGGCGGCAATCGTTACTTCGGGAACGGCAACGCTCGAAACGGCTCTGATGAATACGCCCGAAATAGTGCTTTACCATGTGCCGAAGATTTATGAGTGGTTGCGCCCTATCGTGCTGAAAATACCGTTTATTTCGCTTGTAAACATCAATCTCGGCAGGGAGTGTGTGCGTGAGATTGTGGTAAATAAAATCGAAGTTGAGGCGGTGAGCGAGGAGTTGCGCTCCATCTTGGAGGGTGGCTCTGCACGCGAAAAAATGCTTGCCGACTTTGCCGAATTGCAGGAGATGATGGGTGGCGAGGGTTCGAGCCGTAGAGTCGCTGCCGATATAGTTAAATCGTTGAGAAAGTAATGAAAATAGTTTCTATACATAACGCCCTTGCAAGTGGCGAAGATTTGTGGCTGACTGTGCGCTCCGACTCCTCGGTGCTGCGCAATAATGATGACTTCTATATGCCTTCGTTCTCGCAGGATATGCGTTGCACGGTGGGATATTACTTGCGCGTTACACGCCTTGCGAAGTGCCTGAACGAGAAGTTTGCTTCGCGCTGTTATGATGCTGTGGGTGTGGCGGTTGCCTTCACTGCGCAAGATGTTGTTGAGCGAAATTGTGCGCTCGGCAGACCTTGCGATGAGGCGTACTGCTTCGATAAGTCTATCGCTCTCTCGCCCGAAACTATTGTCCCCGATGCAGTGACTAATGGAATACTTGATATAAAAGTTGGTAATTCGGTAGTAAATAGCGATTTGCAAACTTTGAAATTGTCGCTTGATAAGGCTCTTGCAAAGGCTTCGGAGTTGCTCACTCTCAAAACGGGTGATATTGTTTATCTCGCAGCAACCGAGCCTTTTGCACCACATATTGGCGAGCGTGTGGAGGTTGCTCTGAATGGAACAACCCTGCTCGATTTCGAGGTTAAATAACCTCTCTACCCTACAATAACATTAAAATCATCGCTTGTGCAATAACCACGCGCAAGAACATCGCCAACGGATAGACCGTGGCGTAACTAATCGCAGGCATATCACTGCCAGCCAACGAGTTAGCATAGTTCAGAGCAATAGAATTTGTCATACATCCCGACAACATGCCCATAATCGTAAAGAAGTCCATTTTATAGCGCAAGCGAGCAATAATGCCCACTATAAACAATGGCACAACTGCGATAATAAGAGCGTATAGCAACCAAATATAACCTCCATTTACTACAGCTTCAACAAATCCACTGCCTGAGGCTAAGCCAATAGATGCAAGGAATATCGCCAAACCCACCTCGCGCAACATAAGATTGGCACTCAGCGTAGTGTAAGTTACAAGATGCCAATGTGTTCCAAAGCGACCAATAATAATCGCCATCAGCATAGGTCCTGCTGCCAAGCCGAGTTTTATCGGTTGCGGTGCGTCAATCAGAGGAATTGAGCCGACCAAAACACCGAGTGCTATACCGAGAAAGAGAGTGAAGATATGTGGCTCGTGGAGCTTTTTCAGCGAATTACCGAGTAGCTTTTCGACCTCGTTAATTGCCTCCTCCGAGCCAACAACCATCACTTTATCGCCGAGTTGTAACTCCATGCCCTGATGCGGAATAATATCCACACCGGCACGATTTACACGCGTGATGTTGATTCCGTACTTGGTGCGCAGGCGCAAATCGACAAATCGCTTACCGTTGATATTACTCTTTGTAACGACAATTGGGCGCGAAACCAACTCGCCATCAAACTTTCCCCACTCCTCTTCGAGCATCTCGATTTCGTGTCCGAGAAAGGCCAATATAGCCTCCTTATCCTCTGTGCCACAGACCACAAAGAGCTTGTCGCCACAATGTACAATGCTCGAAAAGTCAGCGATGTAGGCCTTGTTGTCACCGTGCGATATGCGTGAGATAACAAATGGTCGTGCAATGATTTGGCGAATGGCACTCACACTTTTGCCATCCATCTGTCTATTGGTTACCTCAATCGAGAATTTTGCCGCGAATTTATTGCCTTCAAATCTCTGCTCAACATCTTTGCGCTCTCTGTTTATGTCGATGCGCAAAAGTGGGCGCAGAGCCATAAATACAAGTATAACCGCCACGGTGCCAACGGGGTAGGCTACCGCAAAACTCAATGGTATACTCTTGTCGTCAATGCCTGTGAGGTCGAGATAGGTCTGTTGTGTTGCACCCATTGCGGGGGTGTTGGCCACGGCTCCATCCATCACGCCGACCATAGTCTGCAATGGTGTGTCGGTGGCGAGAAAGAGCAGATAAGCCACCACAGCAGCCAAGAGCATTGTCAGCATCGAGAGCCACATCTGTTTCAATCCGCCTTGTCGCAGTGACGAGAAGAACGAAGGACCAATCTGCAAACCTATCGAAAAGACAAAGAGTGTCAAGCCGAAGTCGCGCATAAAGTTGAGCGTATCGGTGTGGAGAGTCATTCCGAAGTGGCTCGCCACGATACCCACAAATAGAATCCAAGTGGCACCGAGCGAGATGCCGAATATCTTCACTCTGCCGAGCAGTGTGCCGATAGCAATCACTATCGAGAGTGCAAAAATCGAGTGGGCAATACCCTCTCCAAATATAAATTGGTTTAGAAATTCCATACTTTTATAACACTCTTATCAGGTTTATGCCGTCACGAAGAGGGAGAATTACGCTCTCTACCCTGCTGTCGTTCAGCACGTGTTCGTTGAAGGCGATAATCTCCTGCGTCTGCTTATCCTTGCGGACAACCTCCTCGACAACCTTGCCATACCATAGGATATTATCCGCCAAGATAAACGAGTTGCTATGTACGAGGTTATGCTCAAACAGCATATCGTAGTAGGCACGATACTCCCTCTTGTCGCCATCAATAAAGACAAGGTCGTACTTTTCGCCCAACTGCGGAGCAAGGTCGAGGGCAGAGCCGATGTGCTGGCGAATCTTGTCGCCCACGCCACTGCGCTCGAAGAAGTCGGCTGCAATCATCTCCAACTCGTCATCAACCTCGAAGGTGTCGATTAAAGCACCCTCCTCCAAACCCGTAGCCATCGAGATAGCCGAATAGCCCGTGAAAGTGCCTATTTCGAGGATACGGCGTGGGCGCAACATACGCACAAGCATTTCGAGGAGTTTTCCCTGAATATGCCCCGAAATCATTCGTGGGTTGATAACACGCAGGTATGTTTCACGCTCCAACTCGTGCAACAACTCCGTCTGCGGCGAGGACATCGCCTCGATGTATTGGTCAAGCTTTTCCAAAGCAAATTAAAAATTAAGAATTAAAAATTCCTTTAATTGTCCATTGTCAATTCGTCAATTGTCAATTTGTATAAATAAGCCGACAGCTTATTTATACAACAACACCGAAGGCTCACGCCACACCTCGTTTGCGACCTCCATAATCTCGGAGGCGGTTACGGCATTTATCTTGCGGTACGACTCCTCCAAGGTGTCCACCTCGCCATACGCCAAGAGACTCTTGCCTACGCCCAGCATATAACCCTCGGCAGCCTCGTTTACGATGGCTAACTGCGCCACAAACTGACGCTTTGCCATTGAGAGTTGGCGTGTGGTTAAGGCGTTGTCTTGCAAGCGTTTAACCTCCCTGCCGATAATCTCACGGCAACGCTCCGAGTTTTCGTGGTCAGACGAGAAGTAGATGGTCGCAAGACCGCAGTCCGACAACGACGAGTAGCTTGCACCTATATTATATGTAAGTCCGTTGCGCTCCCTCACATTCACATTCAGGCGTGAGTTGGCACAAGGTCCTCCCAAGATGTTCGTGAAGAGTGCGTATGGCAAACGGCGGTCATCTCGGAGGTTGTAGGCACGCGCTCCAATGATGCAGTGTGCCTGGTGCGTATGTTTGTTAAGAGTCTTCTCGAATGGCGCAACGACAACGGGCGCAACACGCTCATAATCACGCTTTGTTGGGGCGTAGATGCCCAAATATCGCTCGGCAATCTCCTTGATGCGCTTGGGCGAGATATTGCCGATAGAGGCAAAGACCATCTTGTCGGTGGTATGGGTACGCTCACGGAAGCGGTGTATCGCTGCCGAGTTAATCTTTTTCAGGCTTCGGGGCGTGCCGAGGATGTTGTGCCCCAACTCCGAGCCTGCAAAGATAAGGTCCTCGTACTCGTCATATATCGCGTCCATCGGCGAATCGCGATAGGTGTTTATCTCATCGAGAATAACCTCACGCTCCTTGTCGAGTTCGTGGTCGGGGAAGGTGGAGTGAAAGACCACATCCGCCACCAACTCCACCGCCTTCGTAAAGTCGCCACGCAACACCGTAGCGTGAACGGTGGTGTCCTCCTTTGTGGTGTAGGCGTTCAACTCGCCACCGAGGTTTTCCAATCGGCAGTTTACCTGGTACGCCTTGCGATGCTCGGTACCCTTGAAGAAGCCGTGCTCGGTGAAGTGAGCAATACCCTCCTCGCCCTTGCGCTCGTCACGCGTACCTGCATTTATCATTATGGCACATCGTGCTACCCCACTCTTTGTCTGGCGGTGTATGCAACGAATGCCGTTTGAAAGTTCGTATATAAAAAACTCTTCCATAGTTTTTTTTAATTGACAATTGATAGTTGATAATTGACAATTAAAGGTATTTTTATTTATAAATCGTCATTCCGAAGGAGCGTAGCGACTGTGGGAATCTCCCGCTGTTAGTTTAATGAGATATAAGGGAGATTGCCACGAGCCTAACGGCTCTCGCAATGACAGAATGTTTTTTCTACTGCAAAGTTAGCAAAAAACTGAAAACGGGAAACTTTTTTGTGGCGCAATTTTACAAGAGGTTGTTAGAGATTGTTAGAGGATATTAGAGGTTGTTAGTGTGCGCCACTTTAATTTCCGCTAAACCCATAACCACCGCTAATAACCACTATTTTTTTAGCGCAACTTTGCAACTCTCGGAAATTATTTCTAAATTTGTGGTGCAGTCCTCGGATTGCAGACATATAGAAAGTGTTTTTCTGAGTCCTGAATAGAAAATCTGACAGTTTTCCAAGCGATAGGACAAACGAACAACACTCATTTCTTGTATATGTATGGTTGGGAGTATTCTACAACCCCATTCTGCATATAACAGGTGTGGGGAATTGTGTCGTTTATTATCGCAAGGTTTTGTCAGAGCCTCTATTCGATAGACGAAAATCAACCTCACACTTTCTTTTTGTCATAACAGCGCAAATGCATATTATTTAACACTTTAATAATTTACTGTTATGAAAAAGATTTTACTTTCGGTCGTTCTTGCAACGACTTTGGCGCTTACATCGTGCCAATTTGATGATTCGGCTCTTTGGAGCAAACTCGATGAGTATGGTCAGTCGATTAAAGACCACGAACAGCGTATCTCTGCACTCGAAGAGTTGTGCAAGCAGATGAATACCAACATCGAGGCGTAGCAGACTCTTGTCGATGCACTCGAAAAGCGTGACTATGTAACCAATGTTTTGGAGGTGCGTAGCAATGGCGAGGTTATCGGTTACACTATCTCGTTTGCTTATAGCGACACCATCACAATTTACCACGGACAAGACGGTAAAGACGGAGCGAATGGTGCTGACGGCAAAGATGGTTATACTCCGCAGATTGGCGTTATGAAGGACACTGACGAAATCTATTATTGGACTCTCGATGGAGAATGGTTGCTCGATGCAAAGGGCAATAAGATACAAGCCAATGGTGTAAATGGTGCTAACGGAACAAACGGCAACAACGGCACAAATGGAACGAATGGCGTAACTCCACAACTTAAAATTGAAAATGACTATTGGTATGTGTCGTATGATAATGGCACAACTTGGGAAAAACTCGGCAAGGCAACGGGAAATGATGGTTTGAACGGAGAAAATGGCGAGGACGGCGATAGTATCTTTAAGAGCGTAACCCAAGATGACGAATATGTCTATTTCAACTTGGCAGACGGCACGATGATTACTTTGCCAAAGCACGACAAGGAGAATATCCAATTTGAGGACTTGCAAGTAAAGGCAATCTGCTGTAAGAATTGGGACACCAACAACGATGGCGAACTCTCCTATGCAGAGGCGGCAGCGGTAACGGATATTGGAACAGTATTTAAGGGAAATACCAACATTATTGCATTTACAGAATTGAAATACTTTACGGGAATAACAGAAATTCCTGAAAGCGCATTTCAAGATTGCGCTGCATTGTGGAAAATTGTTTTGCCTCCAACAATAACTCACATTAGAGTCTCGTCATTTTTTAATTGTAAATTTTTGCAGAGTGTAACCATTCCGAATAGTGTTACTTCAATTGGTGCTTCGGCTTTTTTTTGCTGTCTTAATTTAAAGAGTGTTACATTATCTAATAGAATCAAAATAATAGAACATGCTTTATTTTTAGAGTGTTCTTCATTGTCAAGTATAATTATACCAGATGGAGTCTCATCAATTGAGGCTAATGCTTTTGCTAATTGCTACGCTCTAGAACATGTGACAATTCCTGATAGTGTTGTAGAAATAGGACAATCTGCATTTGCAGCCTGCTATAAACTTAATGACTTAATAATGGGTAATGGTGTTACTAAAATTGGGGTTAGAGCATTTAGTGATTGTAGTAATTTAATAAGCGTGACTATTCCTAACAGCATTAAAGAAATTGAAGAAATGGCTTTCGCTGATTGTGTTAACTTAAAAAGTGTATACTGCAAGGAGACAATACCTCCTTCGATAGGACAACATGTGTTCTACTATCATCATTCTGCGACATCGCCTGTTGGCTGGCGTAAAATAGGCTGTAAAATTCATGTGCCGGCAACATCAATAGATGCGTATAAAACAACATGGAGCGACTACGCAAGTAGTATAGTTGGATATAATTTCCAATAACATTTTATACTAACGATTATGAAGAAACAATACATTATTGGCGCATTTATTATTTGTATCACATTTACCTCATGTGAGGATATCGATACGCAATCATATATTAGCATTTTGGCATCGTTGATGGGAGTATGTGTGGCATTGATAGGCGTATGCGCAACAATTATTGTAGGTTTTCAAATAGCAAGTCATCTTGATATACACGATACAAAGAAACAAATGGAATCCGTGAAGGTTGAAAGTGAGAATGTTCAAAAAGGTAAAAAAGAAATACAAGAGAAAATTGAATTCCTTGAAACTAATTTATCAAATGCATTCGTTCTTGTAGCTAGTAAATCAGATGACAATGCATTTAAGAGTCTTGCATATATGACATCAATATATTGCGATAGTTTCAAAAATATTGATGCAAAAATCCTTCTGAATAGATATAAGGCACTTTTTGAATGTCTTTCAAAAACGAACAAGGGCGAACAGGTTGCCTTATCAACGCTACTGTACAAGTTAAAGAATATAAACATTCCTAACGGTATTGACCACTATACCGAAATAATAGGACTACACGCAGAAATTCTAAAAACTCTTGAAGAAGCAGCAAAAGAGCAGAATGGCTAAAACAACTATCGCCTCGCAGAACACACTGCGAGGCGATAATCTTAAAAAGCCAATGGCTAATGGCTTTTTTAGTTTTTTGTTTTGCGGACTCCGAGCCTTGCCAAGGCGCAAACCGTTTTAAGGGCTAGTAAGGGCTAGTAACGGCTATTAAGGGTGCGCTGAAAGAATTAAAAATTAAAAATACCTTTAATTGTCAATTGTCAATTCTCAATTCTCAATTTGCGAAGGAACTTCGCCGTATGGCTTTGTTCGCACTTCGTGAGTTCCTTCGGAGTACCCTCGAAGACGATATTTCCGCCATCTGTGCCAGCCTCGGGACCGAGGTCGATGATGTGGTCGGCACACTTGATAACCTCCATATTGTGCTCCACAATCACTATCGTATGTCCCGCCTCAATCAGTGCATTAAATGCCCTCAAAAGGCGGTTTATATCGTGGATATGCAGTCCCGTAGTCGGCTCATCGAAGATAAACATCATGTGCTTGTCCGAGAACTCCTTTGCCAAGTAGGAAGCCAACTTAACTCGCTGACTCTCACCGCCCGAAAGGGTTGATGAGGGTTGTCCGAGTTTGATATATCCCAAACCCACATCGCTCAGCGTTTGCAGTCGCTCGATAATACGGCGGCACTCCTTCGCATCTTCGCTGAAAAAGGCTATTGCCTCATCGACACTCATATCGAGAATATCGCTGCACGACTTGTCGCGATACTTCACCTCCAAGACATCATCTTTGAAGCGTTTGCCGTTACAAGCCTCGCAGGTGAGCGTAATATCCGCCATAAACTGCATTGGCACCTTGATTGAGCCCTCGCCCTGACACACCTCGCAACGCCCTCCCGCAGAGTTGAACGAGAAGTGCGATGCGGAGATATTGTTGTGCTTGGCGTATGGCTGCTCGGCAAAGAGTTTTCGTATCTCGTCCCACGCCTTAATATAGATGGCAGGGTTTGAGCGTGAGGACTTGCCGATAGGGTTCTGGTCTACCATCTCAACCCCCTTCAAGAGCGAGGTGTCGCCCGACAGACCATCGAAGTCGCCCGGGTGGTCGCCCGTATCTGCCAACTCTCGATGCAAGGCAGGATAGAGAATATCCCTCGCCAACGAGGATTTGCCTGAGCCACTAACGCCCGTAATGCAGGTCATAACTCCCAACGGAATTTTGACCGTTATATTTTTGAGGTTGTTGTGTCGGCAACCGTTCAGTTTTATAAAGTTGCTCCAACCACGCACCGACTGCGGTATGGCAATCTCTCTGCGCCCCGAAAGGTAGTCGGCAGTGTAGCTCTTCTCGGCGGTCGGGAGATGCTCCAAATCGCCACTATACACCACTCTACCGCCATTTTTGCCCGCTTCGGGACCTATATCCACGATGAAGTCGGCACTGCGGATAACCTCCTCCTCGTGCTCCACGACAATCACCGTATTACCCATATCTCGGAGCTGTTTCAGCACCTCGATAAGGCGGTGCGTATCTCTTGGGTGAAGACCAATCGAAGGCTCATCGAGGATATACAACGAGCCTGTGAGGTTGCTTCCGAGCGAGGTTGCGAGGTTTATGCGCTGGCTCTCGCCACCCGACAGTGTGTTCGATGCTCGGTCGAGCGTGAGGTAGCCCAAACCCACATCACTCAGGTATTGCAGGCGGTTTTGCACCTCGGTTAAGAGGCGTTCGGCGCTCTTTTTTTCGTGGTCGTTGAGTTGTACGCCCCCAAAAAACTCGATCGCCTCATCTACGGTCATTCGCACAACCTCAGCGATATTCTTGCCCCCGAACTGCACATACAACGCTTCGGGGCGTAGGCGTTTGCCCTCACATTCGGGGCAGATACTCTTGCCCGTATAACGAGCCTTCATCACTCGGTATTGTATCTTGTGGCGTTGGCTATCGAGCATTTCGAAGAAGGAGTTTAACCCCTCAAAATACTCATTTCCAAGCCATAACAATCTCCGTTGCTCCTCCGTAAGGGTGTAGTATGGAGCGTGAATCGGGAAGTTGAACTTGTGCGCATTCATCACAAGCTGGTCGCGAAACCAACGCATCGTGTCGCCACGCCAACAAGCAATGGCATTGTCGAATATCGTGCGCGACTTGTCGGGTACGACTAAGTCCTCGTCAATGCCCGTAACCTTGCCCCAACCTTCGCATTTCGGGCAGGCACCCAGCGGATTGTTGAACGAGAAGAGGTGTTCGTGAGGTCGCTCGAACTCGATGCCGTCAGCCGTAAAGTTGGAGTTGAAGAGTCGCTTTTCGCCCTCGTGGATAATCACGCAACTGCTTGTGCCATAGCCAAATGCCTGCGATACGGACTCGCGCATACGGGTTAGAGTGTCGTCATCATTCACCACACGCAGACGGTCGATAACGATGTAGATATCCTCGCCCGTGTGCTCCAAATCGACCTCCTTGATAAAGTCGTCAATCAGCACGGTCTTATCCTCCACCACAAGACGCACAATGCCATCTTTGACAAGCGTGAGTAACTTTTCGATAATACTCTCGCCCTTCTCTAACTGCATCGGCACTGCCACCACTACCCTTGCTCCCTCGCCCAACGAGAGGAGGTATTCGACAACATCATCGGTGTTGTAGCATCGCACCTCCACGCCCGAAACAGGCGAAATGGTCTTGCCGACACGGGCATACAAGAGTTTGAGATAGTCGTAAATCTCGGTTACCGTACCTACCGTAGAGCGTGGGTTGCGCGAAGATACCTTCTGCTCAATGGCGATAGCGGGGGCGATACCCGTAATCAGATCTACATCGGGTTTGGAGATACGCCCCAAGAACTGACGAGCGTATGCCGAAAGGCTCTCTACATAGCGGCGTTGTCCCTCGGCAAAGATGGTGTCGAAGGCCAAAGTCGATTTACCCGAGCCCGAAAGTCCCGTTACGACAATCAACTTCTCGTGCGGAATTTCGAGTTCGATGTTCTGCAAGTTGTGAACTCTCGCCCCTTTTATGTAGATTTTGTTTTCCAAAAATTTATTCTGTTTTGCGGACTCCAAGCGTTATCACGGCGCAACCTTTTTAAGGGCTAGTAACGGCTAGTAAAGAAAGCGTGATACCCTTACTTGCCCTTATCTCTCGCGCCAACTATCTTCTAAATAAAAATACCTTTAATTGTCAGTTGTCAATTCTCAATTGTCAATTTATTCTCCGCGCACCCTTACTTGCCTTTACTTGCCCTTACTTGCCCTTATCTCTCGCGCCAATCCTCAATTCTCAATTCTCAATTCTCAATTAAAGAGACTCCCTCTACTTTGAGGAGTTTCGCTATAAGTTGCTCTGCTTCGCTCTCGCGGATTCGCAGACGCATCGTGCAGAGGTTGTCAAATACCTGCTCATCAATGCGTGGCGACATCTCCTTAATGATGCGCATCACACCATTCATCGAGATATACGAAAAGGCGATATCAACCACCCTATCAACCGTCTTTTCGACTATCTTACTCGCAGCTATAACCTCAGCGGTGGATTCCTTGTACGCCTGTATAAGCCCCGAAACTCCCAATTTCGTGCCACCGAAGTAGCGCACGACAACCACCAAGCAGTTGGTCAAATCTGCCGAGAGCAGCTGCCCTAAAATGGGCTTTCCTGCCGTTCCCGAAGGCTCGCCATCATCGTTTGCGCGGAACACCTCGCCATGCGCACCAAGGCGGTAGGCGTAGCAGTGATGCGTAGCATCGTAGTACTCCTTGCGCAGTGCATCGAGCAACTCTTTAATCTCCTCCTCGCTCTCTACGGGGTAGGCGTAGGTGAGGAACTTGCTGCTGCGCTCCTTGTAGATAGCCTCCGCAGGCTCTGCAATGGTCAAGTATGAGTCTTTCAGCTCCGACACGCTCTACTTCACTTTATTGAATAGTCTGTTCCAGCGGATACCGTTCTCACCCTTCGAAAAGGCGATAAACAACGCCTTACCTACGATATGGTCCTCAGGCACAAAGCCCCAATAGCGCGAATCTGCCGAGTTGTGGCGGTTGTCGCCCATCATAAAGTAGTAGTCCATCGCAAAGGTGTAGGTCGAAGCCTCCTCGCCATCAATAAATATCTTGTCGCCCTCCACACGCAGGTCGTGCCCCTCGTATTGGTCGATAATGCGCTCGTAGAGAGGGAGGTTGGCGGTCGAAAGTTCGATGGTTGCACCCTTTTGCGGTACCCACAATGGCCCGAAGTTGTCTTGTGTCCATGGGAAACGATCATCATGCGGAAAGACATCGAGCGTAGGCTCGGTGGCGTTGTATCGCTCCACCATTGCCACACTCTTGAACTTCTCCAACTGCGCAGCACTCTTCTCGGTGGTAGCCACATAGTAGTATGGCGGAGCACCATTGTACTCGGTGATATTGAGGTTACGCAAAGCATACTCCGATAGTGTGGCTGTGCTATTTACAAAGTAGATATACTGACGCTCCTCGCAAGCAGGCTGAGGCTTGCCATTAACGAAGAGTTCAGTGTCTACTATCTGTAATGTGTCACCCGGTACGCCCACGCAACGCTTGATATAGTTCTCTCGTTTGTCGACAGGTCGAGCAATGACCGTATAGTCGCGGTTGAGTTGTCGTCTGCCCTCCTCCTTGCCGAGTTGCGACTGATAGTCGCGCAGAATATCGTAGTATGTTACGGCTTGATTTTCGAGTAGTACAGTGTCGCCCGCAGGGAAGTTGAATACCACAACATCTTCGCGCTCCACCTTGCCACGACCACGCAAGCGGTGATAATCCCACTTCACGCACTCCGAGTACGACTTTTTCGTGGTTGAGAATGGCATCGTATTGTAGACAAACGGCATCGCCACAGGTGTATTAGGTACCTGCGGACCGTACGAGAGTTTGCTCACATAGAGGTAGTCGCCGATAAGAATGGTTTTCTCCATCGAGGAGGTCGGCACAACATACAACTGAAAGATGAAGAGATGCACCAAGTGTGCCACTACGGTAGCCCACACGATAGCATCAATCCAACCATAGATGGAGTTGTAGAGTGGATATTTCGCACGCAAGGCATCATTTTTGGTGCCGATGTAGCGATATACAAGACGCGAAATATAGTAGTCGTAGATAAACGGCAAGCCGAGCAACAGCCACAGGTTGCCTGTCCACACTACGAACAGAAGGATATATACGATGCCGGCAATAGCGTATTTAAACCAGCGATTCTTGAAAATCTTCATAAGATTTTAATTGATAATTGATAATTAAAGGTAAAAACGATGCATCGTTTTTGATTTTGTATTTTTCAACTACTCACTACTCACTACTCACTACTCACTAATTAAAGAGGTCGTCAATGGTGAATACGCCCTTTCGTGTTGCGACAAACTCCGCTGCAACTACTGCACCGAGAGCCAACGCACGGCGTGAAAAGAGGGTGTGCTTAATCTCTATTTTGTCATCTTCGGAGAGGTATGTTACGGTGTGAGTACCCGGTACCATGCCCTCGCGCAACGAGGTTATCTCGATAGCGCCTGCCTCCTCGGTCGGCTCATTTACCCACTTCTGCTTGCGCTCCACGCGCTCCAAAATGTCGTTTGCTAACGATATGGCGGTGCCACTCGGAGCATCCTTCTTCTGCGTGTGGTGAATCTCCTCGATAGCGACATTGTAGCCCTCGAAGCGATTCATCAACTCTGCCAAGTAGCGATTCAGACGGAAGGTGATATTCACGCCCAACGAGTAGTTCGATGACCAAATCATCGATGAACCCTTCTCACGGCACAACGCCTGCAACTCCTCCAACTTGTCGTGCCAACCCGTAGTACCACTCACAACAGGAGTACCGCACTCAATGCAGGTGCGGACATTCGAGTAGGCGGTTGTGGGGGTGGTAAATTCGATTGCCACATCAACCTCTGCCAACTTCTCGGCGCAGAGGTCGTGGGCGTTGTCTTGGTCTATAATAAGTGCTACGGAGTGTCCTCTGCTGAGCAATACCTGCTCAATCTCGTGTCCCATCTTGCCGTAGCCGATAATTGCAACTCTCATATCTTCTCTCGTTTTAATTCATTAAAACGCAAAGATACAAAGAAATTAAAAATTAGGCATTAAAAATCGAAAATTATTTGTTTCTAATCAAAACTTTTAACGCTATGCTGCTACTTTTAAACTTATTTTTGCTACCTTTGTGATGTTATGCGATATTTTGTGGAATTACGATACGATGGTGCTGCTTATTGTGGATGGCAACGACAGCCCGATGTCTCGACCGTGCAACAAACAATAGAAGATGCTCTGTCAAAACTATTGCGTCAACCGATTGAGATTGTTGGTGCAGGGCGTACCGATACCGGCGTGAATGCTTCGTATTATGTGGCGCACTTCGATTGCAACGAGCCGCTTGATGTGGAACGCTTGTGCTACAAACTCAACTTGATGCTTCCGCACGATATTTCGATAGAGTCGCTGACACAGGTGCAGGACTCGGCTCATGCCCGCTTTGATGCCATAGAACGAGAATACACCTACTATATTACGACTGTCAAAAACCCCTTCCGCCGCCACTCGGCATGGACCTATCATGTTCCATTGGATATTGAAAAGATGAATGAGGCGGCACGATCGCTACTCGAATATAGCGACTTTACCTCGTTTGCTAAGTTGAATTCGAACAACAAGACCAATATCTGCCATATTAAGGTGGCAAAGTGGGTGCGCGAGGGCGATATACTGCGTTTTACGATTCGTGCTGACCGCTTTCTGCGCAATATGGTGCGCGCCATTGTCGGGACACTCGTGGATGTGGGGCGAGGGCGCTACTCGGTCGAGGAGTTTCGCTCCATTGTCGAGTCAAAAGATTTGTCAAAAGCGAGTGCAGGAGCTCCTGCACAGGGCCTGTTTTTGAGTGATGTGGTCTACCCAGAAGAGATTTTTTCAAACGCACACAAATAGTGCAAAAATTAGGTAATAATAATCTGAAATAGTATATAGTATGAAGAATAGAAAAGAACTTTTAGTTGCAGTCGGCATCTGGTTGGCAGTTGCTGCATTGACATTTTTATTGAGTTATTTAGGAGAACTTACAAGTGATACAGAGGCTCTCTCGAATGTTTTTCACAAAATCTCAATAGTGCTATTTTTTGTGCCATTAGCTATCTCTATTTTGGCTGCTCTCTATTCCGTATGGATGATGTATAGGGCCAACACAGCTCGCAAGGAGAAACGAATAGACGATTGCGTTGCATGTATGGTGAAGATTCGCTACACTATGCCGTTGGGACTTCCGTTAGTATTTATTGGTTTCAGATGGTGGGTTGTACTTCTTGCAGTTGTAATGGTTTATGGAGTTTATAAATGGGGACTAAAACTATATCCTTGGAATAGCATTAAGCAATCTTTAACACACAAGAATGGCACTGCATGGGAGACTACAATTTTGGTGTGGATTAACCTTATATTCTTTGTTGGAGCGTGCATAATTCCGTTGGCATGTTTTGCAATAATGGTTGCTTTGCTCTACCTTATTGGTAGTACGGGCGTTGTGGATCGTATGTTTAAGGATGTAAACGGAGTTAATAGTGGCGGAAAGTCCGGTGCTCCTCACACTACTTGTGCGAGTTGCGCATACTTTACAGGTTACTCTTGCGCAAAGACTGATTTGGGCGCATCAAGTAACGATCCTTCGTGTCCAAACTTCTCGTACTAAATTCGTTTTTTCAATTCGTGCAGATCTCCTGAGGTGTTACTATACGCATGAGAATAAAAATAATATATTATTAACCCATAAAAATTAGATTTATGAAGTTTCATTGGAAGATTACAACAAGAGAGGAGTTTGTGACCATGCTCAAACTTCTCTATGTAAAGTGCCCGTTGATTGTATTGGGAGTCGCCTTAGTTTGCTTGGCAATCGGCTACCCCGCGAAGTCGATGTTAGGCGAGGAGAATGCTCTGTCGTATGCAGTTATGATGATACTATTCGTAACTATAATGGCTTGGGCTACAACCTTGTTTGCATTTGGTGCCTACTCTTTGTATCGCGCTATGTCGGCTATGCATAAAGCCAAACAGGCTTTCGATGCAGGCAACAACGAAGAGGTGTCCTCCTATAAGTTGCAAACTCACTACTCTTTGCCGTTTGCCATTCCGGTAGGCATTGGTGGATTTACCCCTTTCGGTATTGTTCTCGCATTTGCACTGGCGTATATGATTTATAAGTGGGGTTTGCCTCTCTATAAGTGGAGCGACATAAAGAAGGTGCTACTTCATAGAGATGGAACAACTTGGAAATGCACATTGCTGACTTGGGTAAACTTCTACTTCTTCTTTATCGCATCGTTCTACATCGTTTTGGTGGTATCTGTTATCATTGCGATAATCTATATCCTCTTCAAGGCGGGAATTGTGCAAGGTGCATGGGAGGGATTAACGAATATGGTTACCAGCACAATGGCTAATGCAGGTTCATCGAGTCATAGATCTTGTGCTAGTTGCGCATATTTCACAGGTTACTCTTGTGCGAAGAGTGGTCTGGGAGCATCGAGCTCAGACCCTGCTTGTTCCGATTTCTCGTATTAAAGTCTTTACTCAAAACAACAAGCAAGGATTGCTCTTTTGATGCAATCCTTGCTTGTTGTTTGTGAAGTATATTGCTCTATTCGAGACTCTTCGCTGCCTCCATAATTCCCTCGTATAGCGAAGGATGTGCATGGATTGTGTGTGCCAAATCATCGGCCGTACCACCCATAGCCATAACCACCGAAGGTTCTCCCAACATCTCTACGATATTGCCACCGATGATGTGCGCACCACGCAGCTTCTTCTCATTGTCAAAAATAAGCTTGATAAAGCCATCGCGGTCGCCTGCCGCTGCCGCCTTTCCCGATGAGGCGAAGTTGTAGCGTGCAACCTTATACTCGATACCCTGCTTCTGCGCCTGCTCCTCGGTCAAACCGACCGATGCAATCTCAGGCGAAGTAAATACGCAAGCAGGAGTAAGAGTGTAGTCTATTGCAGGCGGGTTGAGTCCCATAATCTGTTCTACGCAGTTTACAGCCTCAGCAGATGCAATATGAGCCAATGCAGGCGAAGCGATAATATCGCCCACGGCATATACGCTCGGAACTGATGTGCGGAAAGCCTTGTTTACCACAATTTTGTCGCGCTCTATCTGAACTCCTACTTTATCCAAACCAAGCCCCTCGATATTGGACTTGATGCCGACAGCCGAAAGCACCTTGTCGGCAACCAACTGCTTAGCCTCGCCCTTCTGCTCGATATCGACTACGCACTTGCCGTCAACAACCGATACGCCTTTAACAGCAGTGTTGGTCATTACAGTAGCACGCAGACGGCGGAATGATCGCTCGGCAGCTGTCGACACTTCCGCATCGAGCAAAGGCATAAACTGTGGTAAGTACTCTACTACGGTAACCTTTACGCCCAACGAAGCGTAGAAGAAGGCGAACTCGCTGCCGATAGCCCCTGAGCCGACAACGACCATAGTTTCAGGCAACTCCTCTAATACGAGCGTATCGCGCGAAGAGAGTACAAATTGGTGATCAATAGGAATTGAAGGTACCTCGCGTGGCGATGCACCCGTAGCGAGCAGTATATTTTTAGCCTCGTAGGTAGCCTCGCCCACCTGCACTTCGTTAGCAGATAGAAGTGTTGCCGAACCGACAATAACCTCTACACCGGCCTTTTTGAGCAACATCTCGACTCCACGACCTGTGGTTGCAGCCACCTGACGCGAGCGAGCAACCATAGCCTTCAAGTCGGCCTTAACCTCGCCTTCTACTGCTACGCCAAACGACTTTGCTGTCTGGCAATAGTGGTATACCTGCGCACTTTTAAGGAGTGCTTTTGTGGGAATACAGCCCCAATTCAAGCAGGTTCCGCCCAATTCGGCACGCTCCACAAGTGCTACCTTTGCACCCAATTCTGCGGCACGAATAGCTCCCACATATCCCGCAGGGCCACCACCTATAACTATTAAATCGTACATAATTTTAAGGTTTTATTAGATCTATTTTAGGTTTAGAAATTCACAACTTTCAACACCTCGCCATTGTCCTGAACGACAGCGCGCTTCCACTTCTCCGAGTAGCCTAATTGCTCGATCTTGCCAGGAATGTTGCGACCATTGCCATTCTCGGTAAAGCCGTTTTTGTCCTCCAATTTGGTGTTGCCATCAATGTATTTAACCAACAGATACTTGTCGAGTGTGTCCCACTTCTCGAACAACTTCTGTGCTGTTACGGTCGAGTATTTGGTGAGAGCTTTCTGTGCCTTCTTTGGTGACATTGCTGCAACCTTCTCGTCTACCTTTGCAACCTCTGCCAACTTTTCGTTTTCCCACTTGTCTACCTCCTCGCGTACGCGCTTACCGATAGTATCGTAACGCAAATAAGCGAAGTTGGCGATACGGTTTGTAACCCAGAACATCGAAGTTGGTGAGTAGTGCAACAACGATCCATTCTCCTCCGAAAGGCACCAAGGCACCTCGGTAGTATTGCAATAAATTGGTGTCAAAGGCGATGTCGCAGCATCGTCAGTACCAAACCAGAGGATACCTGCTTTGCCTTTGCGCGCCTGACCGCAGAGCCAGAAACCGGTCTGCTGTGTAGCCGTAGCACGCTCGTTGCAATACTCTACGCCATCTACCTTGAAGTGCATTGGACGCCAACGATATGGACAACCATTGCCACCTGCGCCAATATCGGTGGTCATATCCATAGGGGTTCCCTCAAAGTGGTCGCGCATAGCATCGAAGAGCTGCTTAGGTGAAATCTTATTTGTAGGCTTAACCCACAAAGGCATACGATTCGCAGGGTTGTGTCCCATAGCGTAGTCGGTGTATTTATCCATACCATCGGTGATGGTGCGGAAGAATGCCCAAACGCGAGCCTCGCAAGCACGCAATGCGCTGAAATCGAGTGGTGCGTATGCATCGCAGAACGAGAACTCCTCGTCTTTACCGTTGAAGTAACCCATCTCGCGAGCAAACGAGATTACATCGCTCGAATAGAGACAATTTTCCTTGTCGTTCAATGGGAAAGTTGTGATGCGAGCCTGATTAGCGTGCGAGCAAACATATCCGTCAGGAATGCGGCGTGCCACCCACACAATACCCTTGCGGAGGTTGTTGCCCTTCTCGTCAAGCTTTGAGCCCTTGCCGATAAGCTCCATAATCCAAGCCTCCTCAGTATCTACAAGCGAGAATGACTCGCCCGAAGATGCATAGCCATACTTATTTGCCAACTCCACAATAACGGCGATAGCCTCGCGCGCCGTCTTTGCTCGCTGCAATGCGATATAAATCAACGAGCCATAGTCCATAATGCCGTTCTTATCCTCCAACTCGTGACGACCACCATAGGTTGTCTCGGTGATGATAAGCGAGTGCTCATTCATATTTCCGACCGTTGAATAGGTAACAGGGACTTGTTCAATCACTCCTTGATAACGGCCATTGTCCCAGTTGTTTATGGCAATCTGGCCTGGTTTGTGCTTGCCGCCTTGGTGCTTGTATAATGCACCATAGAGCCAATGCGAATCGGCTGCATAGGTAACCATTACCGAGCCATCGGTAGATGCTCCCTTTGTAACGATGAAATTAGTGCAAGCAAACGCCGTAGCTGTACCTGCTAAAAGTGCTAATATTAAGAGCAGTTTTTTCATAGTAGTTTGTATTGTAAATTGTTAGTACTCTCTATTTCCAAAAATTGATGAGCCAATGCGCACCATCGTTGAACCGCACTCGACAGCCAACTCGTAGTCATCGGACATACCCATCGATAGGGTGTCGAACTCCTCGCCAAAGTGCGATTTGAGCTCGTTGTAGTGGTATGCCAAACGCTCGAAGTCGGCACGAATAACCGCCTCGTCATCAGTGTTTGTTGCCATTCCCATAACACCTCGAACTCGAATATTTTTCAGAGCCTTAAACTCTTGACTTTGCAAAAATAGTAAAAGTTCGTCATATTTCCAACCAGTCTTGCTCTCCTCCTGCGCCACATGTATTTCGAGCAGTATATCGACTATCCTGCCTATGCGCTCCGCCTCGCGGTTGATGCACTCGGCAAGACGCACACTGTCCACCGATTGAACGAGCGATACGAATGGCACAATCTGACGCACCTTGTTGGTTTGCAAGTGGCCAATCATCTGCCATTCGATATCTTTCGGCAGAGTTTCATGCTTTACCAACAACTCCTGTACACGACTCTCACCAAAGATGCGCTGCCCTGCATTGTAGGCCTCCATAATGGCCTCTGCGGAGTGAAATTTTGACACCGCAACAAGTTCTACACTCTGCGGTAGCGATGCGCGCAACTCGTTTATTTTCGCGGCAATAGACATATCTATATTTCTTTTTACTTTACGCGTAACACCTTGCCAATTTGTAATATTGCATTTGGCTTAATTCCATTCAAACGACAAATAGCTGAAACGGTCGTATGGTTGCGAGCAGCTATCCTACCCAAGTAGTCACCCTGACGCACCTTGTAGTAACGGCGTTCAGCCGATAGCGCAGCCTCTTTTTTATCGGCATCGGCAAGCAATTTCTCGCCATTCCAATCCTGCTCGTAGTTCGAATAGATACTGAAATAGGAGCGTTTGAGCAGCAACTCCTCACGGCGCAAATCGCCCGTCTTGAAGTCGATAAGACGCTCAGGGTCAAACGACTGTCCCATATAGCGACACTCGAAGTGGAGGTGTGGTCCTGTACTGTGCCCCGAATTACCACCGAGTGCAATAGGCTGACCTGCCACTACCCTATCGCCAGCCTCGACCAATCGCTTGGAGAGGTGTCCGTGGTAGGTTTCGATGCCGTTGTCGTGACGAATAATTACGAGCGTTCCGTAGCCCGTAGTTGTCGCCTTCGAGAAGCGCACACGGCCGTCAAATGCCGAGCAGATGGTGTCGCCTACCTTCAATGCAATGTCGATGCCGTTGTGATTTACCCTGCGGCGCAAGCCATAGCGCGATGTTATGCGCCCCTTAATCGGATAACGATACGAGTGCAAAGAATCTACCAATCGAATTGGCACTGCGTTCGGAATTTGCGACAACGCCACCGAGTCACGGTAGGGCGAAATCTTCTCGGTGTTCCAACAACGAGTAAAAGCCGTAGAGTCCGCCTCAATCTCTGCCGTGCGAATATAACGCCACGAATTGTCGTTGAAAAGCACGATTGAGAGGTGCTTGTCGGCAGTTGGCAGCGTATCGACCACAATCGCCGACTGCAACTTCTCGATAGGCTTAATCGTCAGCGAATCAAGCGGATTGGCAACTGCGGTTGCAACACCAACCCAAGTAAAAAGTATGGTAAGTAATCGTTTCATTGTTCGTTTTGCGAACTCCTACCCTTATCACGGCGCAACTTTTTTAAGGGTTAGTAACGGCGAGTAAGGGCTATTAAGGGTGCGCTTAAAATTTTCAATCCTTAATTCTTAATTTTTAATTCTTCATTTAGCAGCTCCTCTGCTGCTTCAAGTGCCTTGTAAAACTCCTCGCCCCACTTACGGATGATAGGCTCGCGCAACCCTTTATATACGGGTATGCCGAGTTTGCAACCATTCTCGCAAGCCGACTTGCAGATATACCAGCGGTGGTAGTTCAACCCCTCGCCACCATTCTTGAATTTCAGTACACGAATTGGGTAGAGGTGGCACGATATGGGTTTTTGGAAGGAGCATTTACCCTCACGAAAAGCCTTATCGATGGCACACAACGCCACTCCGTTCTCGTCGTAGCAGGTAAAAGCGCACTCGCCACCATTGATTAGCGGCGTGGTGTAGTCGCCCTCCACATCAACAACCATAAAACCCTGCTTCTCAACGGCTGCAATGCCTTCCGCAGTCATATAGGGCTTGTAATTTTCGTACTCTTCTTCGAGAATATCGACCTCTTCTATTTCGAGGGGAGCACCTGCATCGCCCTCGATGCAACATGCCCCCTTACATTGCGACAAATCGCATGCAAACTTCTCGGTCAAAAGGTCGGTGCTTACAATCTTACCTTCGATTTCAATCATAGTTTGTTGCTATTTGGTAGCAGGCTCATCGTAGCCATCAGCCTTAGCACTCCACATAGTGAGCAGAGTTGCTGCACCAAGGAGTGCCATAACCAGAATTGTTGTGTAAGCTGCATCCCAACCATAGTGCTGCGCCACATATCCAAATCCAACGCCCGAAATAAGTGTGCTGGCATAACCAAAGATGCCGAGAATACCATTTGCTGTAGCTGAAGCGCGATTTGTAGCTTGGTTTGCTGCTGCAATGCCAAGCAATGCTTGTGGTCCATATATAAAGAAACCGATAAAGGTAAATGGAATCATCTGCAACCACCATGCTGCGCCCTCAGGAATCATCCAGAAGATAGAGATTGATGCAGCTGCACCCAACATACATATAAGACAAGTGCGATGCGCTCTATTCTTGAAGAGGTTGTCGGTAAGCCAGCCGAAGAATACCATACCTATATTTCCTCCGATAAACTCGAAAACAATACACAAAGTTGTCGCCATGGCCAACGACAAGCCCTTAGACTCTGTCAAAAGCGTTGGACCCCAATCGAGTGCGGCAAAACGAACAATATAGACGAAGAAATTTGTCATAGCCAAAGTCCAAATCAAGCGATTACCGAAGACCTTGCGGCGAATAAATGCTTTATACTCGGCATTCTCCTCAGGCGTGCGCACATTGGCATTCTTCTTGCCCATAACCTCAGGCAAGCCAACATCTGATGGTGAATCCTTCAATGTGAAGAACATTCCAATTGCACCTGTGATAGCGAAAATAGCCGGGATAATGAAACACCAACGCCAAGCGTAGTAGTGTGCTGCAAAGTTCAATACCTTAGGATCTGTAATATCGAGGTTGAGATTTGCTGCGATATTGGCAACAGCCTCAGCATTTGCACTCATATCAACACCCATGTGTGGCATAATGTACCAACCGCAAAGACCAAATACAAGGCCTGCACCAATCGAGTGCGACATATTCCACACCGACATCTTGGTTGCCAACTCCTTAGGGTGAATCCACTGTGTAAGAGTCTTTGTGCAAGGCGGAACGCCCATACCCTGCAAGTAACCGTTAATCACCCAAACGATACCCATAAAGTAGAGCAATACACTCGAAAAGGCTACGCTAACGCCTGCATTATTTGCCAAAGCGACAATCCAACCGGCAATGGTATCGCTAAAACCGAATAGTATATTTGCTAAGGCGCACAAGAATAAGCCTACCGAAAGTACGATACGAGCACTATTTCTGTCCGAGATAATACCATTTACAAAGCGTGATAAACCGTAGATTACACCATGTAGAGTGAGAAATAATCCGAGCGAAACCTTCGATATTCCGAACTCGGCGGTCAAGCCGGGCATTGCAATCGAGAAATTCTTACGCACGAAGTAGAAAAGGGCGTATCCTACCATTGTGATTATAATGGTACGAATTTGCCAATATCCGAATGATTTTTTTGTCTTCTCCATATTTTAAGTCATGTTTTTTAGTTATTTAACCTCCCAGATACCACCCTTGCCGAAGAGGCGCTCGGTGAGTTCTGCCATGTAGCCACAACGATATACAATATCGATATTTGCAAAGCGGCTACGCATATACGGAATATATGAGAAGGTCTTCTTGAATCGCTCACGGGTTACGCCGATATGCTCAGGCTCGTATGGAGCACCTACCAAACGGAGATTGTTACGAACCTCCTCGAATGGGATAATCTGAGCCTTAATCTGCTCTTTGAGTGTTGGC
>JAZSOV010000029.1:0-12009 GCA_045537095.1 Alistipes sp. | reverse complement strand
GCTGCTGCAGCTGTTGCTGTTGCTGCTGCTCCTGCTGCTGCAGGTGAGGCTGCTGCAGCTGAGAAGACATCGTTCGATGTTATTTTGAAGAGCGCAGGTCAGGCTAAGCTTGGCGTTATCAAGGCTGTTAAGGAGCTCGCTGGTCTTTCGCTCGGCGATGCTAAGGCTCTCGTAGATGCAGCTCCTAAGGCTGTTAAGGAGGGCGTTTCGAAGGAGGAGGCTGAGTCTATCAAGGCTGCTCTCGAGGAGGCTGGTGCTGAGGTTGAGTTGAAGTAATTCGCGAGAGTTACAATACTCTACCTAAGACAACGGGTATAGTGCTTACGACTGCAGTGTAAGCGCTATACCTTTTCGGGTCTAAGGAATGGGAGTGCCGATTTGAGCTGAGCCCGTCCTAAGATTTTTTGATACTCTCAGGGTGTAATGTGTTTACGCTGAGAGTTTTAGCGCGGAATATATAGCGCGCACACGCGAGGGGTTGTTTTTCCCCTATGAGTACTCACAACAAAAACAAATGGATTTCAACATGTCCACAACAACACAACAAGAAAGAATTAGTTTCTCCACAGTCCGCAATCGCGTGCCTTATCCGGATTTGTTGGAGGTACAACTCAAATCATTCAGGGATTTCTTCCAGATGGATACCACAGCGGAAAACCGCAAGAACGAGGGTCTCTATCGTGTATTCCAGGAGAATTTCCCAATCACAGACACACGAAACAACTTCGTACTCGAGTTTCTCGATTACTACATTGATCCTCCTCGCTACACTATCGAGGAGTGTTTGGAGCGTGGCTTGACTTATAGCGTACCGCTCAAAGCGAAGTTGAAACTCTATTGTACCGATGACGAGCACGAGGACTTTGGTGTAGTCGTGCAGGATGTCTATTTCGGCACAATTCCTTACATGACGGAGCGAGGCACATTCGTCATCAATGGTGCGGAGCGAGTTATTGTATCGCAGTTGCACCGTTCGCCGGGCGTATTCTTTGGTCAGAGTATCCACACTAACGGAACGAAGCTCTATTCGGCTCGTATCATTCCGTTCAAGGGTTCGTGGATTGAGTTTGCATCGGATATCAACAATGTGATGTACGCTTACATCGACCGTAAGAAGAAGTTGCCTGTAACAACTCTTTTGCGTGCTATCGGTTTTGAGACCGACCAGCAGATTCTCGATATCTTTGACCTTGCCGATGAGGTTAAGGTTACCAAGACAAACCTCAAGAAGGCGGTAGGTCGCAAGTTGGCTGCTCGTGTTCTTTCGACATGGGTAGAGGACTTCGTGGATGAGGACACAGGCGAGGTTGTTTCGATTGAGCGAAACAGCGTTATCGTAGACCGTGAGACCATCTTGGAGGAGAGTCATATTGATGCAATTTTGGAGAGTGGCGCCAAGACGATTATCCTTCACAAGGAGAATCCATCGGGCGTTGATTTCTCGATTATATACAACACATTGCAGAAGGATACCTGCAACTCGGAGGTTGATGCAGTTCGCTACATCTACCGTTTGTTGCGTGCTTCGGAGGCACCGGACGATACTACGGCTCGTGATGTAATCGATAAGTTGTTCTTCTCGGACAAGCGTTACGACTTGGGCGATGTAGGTCGTTTCCGTATCAACAAGAAGTTGGATTTGGGTATTGATCCTGCTATCCGCACACTTACTCGTGAGGATATCATTGCAATTATCAAGTACCTCATTCAGCTCATCAACTCGCGTGCCGAGTTGGACGATATCGACCACTTGTCGAACCGTCGTGTTCGTACTGTGGGTGAGCAGTTGTCGAACCAGTTCTCGATAGGTTTTGTGCGTATGGCACGAACCATCCGTGAGCGAATGAATGTTCGCGACTCGGAGGTATTTGCTCCAATCGACTTGATCAATGCGAAGTCGTTGTCGGGTGTTATTAACTCGTTCTTCGGTACTTCGCAGTTGTCTCAGTTCATGGACCAGATCAACCCATTGTCGGAGATTACCCACAAGCGCCGTTTGTCGGCACTCGGTCCTGGTGGTCTTTCGCGAGATAGAGCAGGTTTCGAGGTTCGAGATGTGCACTACACTCACTATGGTCGTTTGTGTCCAATCGAGTCGCCTGAGGGTCCGAACATCGGTCTTATCTCTTCGCTCTGTGTTTATGCGAAGATTTCGGATATGGGCTTCTTGGAGACTCCATATCGTACTTGCGAGAATGGCGTTGTCGATATGGACAACTCACATATCCGCTACTATTCTGCAGAAGAGGAGGAGGATATGGTTATCGCACAGGCCAGCGAGCCACTCACAGCTGATAATCGTTTCGTGAATGATGGTCGTATCAAGGCTCGTGAGGGAGCAGATTTCCCTGTGGTACACGGCGAGGAGGTTAACCTTGTCGATGTTGCTCCTAACCAGATTGCCTCGATTGCAGCATCGTTGATTCCATTCTTGGAGCACGATGACGCGAACCGTGCGCTGATGGGTTCGAACATGATGCGTCAGGCAGTACCTCTCGTAACCTGTGAGTCACCAATCGTAGGTACAGGTATCGAGAAGGATATGATCTCGGATAGCCGTATTCAGATTGTAGCCGAGGGCGATGGCGTTGTAGAGTTTGCAGATGCAACAGTGATTAAGATTAAGTACGACCGCAGCGAGGAGGAGGTTATCTGCTCGTTTGAGCCTGAGGTAACCGTTTATGAGTTGCCACGCTACCGCCGTACAAACCAGAATACTTCGGTTACATTGAAGCCTCGTGTATTGACAGGCGACCGTGTAACGAAGGGCCAGATTTTGACCGAGGGTTACTCGACACAGAACGGAGAGTTGGCGTTGGGCCGTAACTTGAAGGTGGCGTTCATGCCTTGGAAGGGTTACAACTTTGAGGATGCTATCGTTATTTCGGAGCGTATTCAGCGTGAGGACATCTTCACTTCGGTACATGTTGACGAGTATATTATGGAGGTTCGTGACACCAAACGCGGTGTCGAGGAACTTACCTCGGATATTCCGAATGTCAGCGAGGATGCAACCAAGAACTTGGATGAGAACGGTATTATCCGTATTGGTGCCAACATCAAGCCGGGTGATATCCTCATCGGTAAGATTACTCCAAAGGGGGAGAGCGATCCTTCGCCTGAGGAGAAGTTGTTGCGTGCTATCTTCGGTGATAAGGCCGGGGATGTTAAGGATGCTTCGTTGAAGGCTCAGCCATCGTTGCACGGTGTGGTTATCGACACTAAGTTGTATAGCCGCGCAAGCAAGGTTGATAAGAAGGGCCGCAATGCCGAGAAGTTGGCGTTGGAGAAGATCGATCAGAAATTTGCAGATGAGGTTGCTGCTTTGACCAAGATTCTCGTGTCGAAGCTTTGGCAGTTGTTGCAGGGCAAGACTACCACAGGTATCAAGGACTACTTCGGTGTGGAGCTGTATGCTGCGGGTGCTAAGTTCACGCAGAAGATGCTTGATGAGATTGCGAAGAAGACTATTGATGAGAAGAGTGGTATCGCTATGGGCTACTTGAACTTGGGCGATTGCAACTGGACTTCTGATGAGCATCTCAACTCATTGATTGACAAGACTGTAAATAACTATACTATCGAGGTTAAGAAGGCTGATGCCAACACCAAGCGTGAGAAGTTCAACCTCACCAATGGTGATGAGATTACCCAGCCGGGAGTTATCCAGATGGCTAAGGTTTACATCGCTAAGAAGCGTAAGTTGAAGGTGGGTGATAAGATGGCAGGTCGCCACGGTAACAAGGGTATCGTAGCGAAGGTAGTCCGCGATGAGGATATGCCATTCTTGGAGGATGGTTCGATTGTGGACATCTGCTTGAACCCTCTGGGTGTGCCTTCGCGTATGAACCTCGGTCAGATTTACGAGACCGTGCTCGGTTGGGCAGGTCGTGAGTTGGGCTTGAAGTTCGCAACGCCAATCTTCGATGGAGCATCGTTGGAGCAGATTAACGAGTTGACCGACAAGGCAGGTTTGCCACGCACGGGCCGTACCTACCTCTACGATGGTGGTACAGGAGAGCGTTTCGATCAGCCGGCAACGGTAGGTGTTATCTACATGTTGAAGCTCGGTCACATGATTGACGATAAGATGCATGCTCGTTCTATCGGTCCTTACTCGCTCATCACTCAGCAGCCACTTGGAGGTAAGGCTCAGTTCGGAGGTCAGCGTTTCGGAGAGATGGAGGTTTGGGCATTGGAGGGCTTCGGTGCTGCCAACATTCTCCAAGAGATTTTGACCGTTAAGTCGGATGATGTTATGGGCCGTGCTAAGGTATATGAGGCTATTGTCAAGGGTGATAATCTTCCAAAGCCGGGTATCCCTGAGGCTATGAATGTCTTGTTGCACGAGTTGCGTGGATTGGGACTTTCGGTAACACTCGAATAATAATATAAGTAGGTATAAAAGAAAAACTGTATAAGATTATGTCATTAAATAAAGACAATTCAAAGGGCGGTTACAGCCGTATTTCGGTCAGCCTTGCATCTCCTGAGGAGATTTTGGCACAGTCGAGCGGTGAGGTCTTGAAACCAGAGACCATCAACTATCGTACCTACAAGCCGGAGCGTGACGGACTCTTCTGTGAGCGTATCTTTGGTCCAATGAAGGACTATGAGTGCCACTGCGGAAAGTATAAGCGTATTCGTTACAAGGGTATCGTCTGCGACCGATGCGGTGTTGAGGTTACCGAGAAGAAGGTACGCCGCGAGCGTATGGGACATATCTCGTTGGTCGTACCGGTAGTACATATTTGGTACTTTAAGTCGCTCCCATCGAAGATAGGATACTTATTGGGTATTCCATCGAAGAAGTTGGAGTCGATTATCTACTATGAGCGTTATGTGGTCGTTCAGGCAGGCGCTGCTGCTGAGCAGGGCGTAGAGAAGTTGCAGACCTTGGCCGAGAAGGAGTACTCCGATATTGTGGCAGCACTCCCAAAGGGCAATCAGCAGCTCCCGAATGACGATCCTAACAAGTTTATTGCAATGATGGGTGCAGAGGCTATCAAGATTCTCTTGCAGGAGGTAGACCTCGATACCATGTCATATAATTTGCGCGACCGTGCATCGCGCGAGACTTCGCAGCAGCGTAAGAGTGAGCTTTTGAAGCAGCTGAATGTTGTGGAGTCGTTCCGCGCATCGCAGGGCAAGAACCGCCCTGAGTGGATGGTACTCGATGTAATTCCGGTAACTCCACCAGAGTTGCGTCCATTGGTACCACTCGATGGAGGTCGTTTTGCGACTTCGGATTTGAACGATTTGTATCGCCGCGTTATCATCCGTAACAACCGTCTTCGCCGCTTGATCGACATCAAGGCTCCGGAGGTTATTCTCCGCAACGAGAAGCGTATGTTGCAGGAGGCGGTCGATTCGTTGTTCGACAACTCGCGAAAGAGCAATGCCGTGAAGAACGAGAGCAACCGACCATTGAAGTCGTTGTCGGACTCGTTGAAGGGTAAGCAGGGACGCTTCCGTCAGAACTTGCTCGGTAAGCGTGTTGACTACTCGGCCCGTTCGGTTATTGTCGTAGGTCCGGAGTTGAAGATGCACGAGATGGGTATTCCGAAGGATATGGCTGCCGAGTTGTACAAGCCATTCATCATTCGCAAGCTCATCGAGCGCGGTATCGTTAAGACTGTTAAGTCGGCAAAGAAGATTATAGACCGCAAGGACTCTGTGGTATGGGATATCCTCGAAAATGTAATCAAGGGACACCCAGTATTGATGAACCGAGCTCCAACCCTTCACCGTTTGGGTATTCAGGCATTCCAGCCTAAGCTCATCGAGGGTAAGGCAATGCAGTTGCACCCACTCTCGTGTACAGCGTTCAACGCTGACTTCGATGGTGACCAGATGGCGGTACACTTGCCACTCGGCAATGCCGCAATCTTGGAGGCACAGCTCTTGATGCTCGGTTCGCACAATGTCTTGAACCCTGCAAATGGTGCACCTATTACCGTGCCTTCGCAGGATATGGTCCTCGGTTTGTACTATATCACCAAGGCTCGTCCGGGAGTTAAGGGTGAGGGATTGACCTTCTACGGTCCTGAGGAGGCAATTATCGCCTACAACGAAGGCCGTGCAGATATCCACGCTACCGTTAAGTGCCGTGTGCGCGACCTTGACGAGCAGGGTAATCCTGTAACCGTCTTGAAGGAGACCACTATCGGTCGTATCCTCGTAAATCAGGTTGTACCTGAGGAGGTTGGATATGTTAATACCTTGCTTACCAAGAAGTCGCTCCGTGATATCATCTCGGTAGTGATGAAGAAGGCTGGTGCCGATAAGGTAGCACAGTTCCTCGATGATATCAAGAATATGGGATATCAGATGGCATTCCGTGGCGGTTTGTCGTTCAACTTGGAGGCTGTTATTATTCCTGAGTCGAAGGAGAAGCTCGTGCAGGAGGGATACGATAAGGCAGATGCCATTATCGATGACTATAATATGGGACTTATCACCAACAACGAGCGTTACAACCAGATTATCGATGTTTGGACAAGCGTAAACAACAAACTCACCAAGGAGGTGGTTGAGACCTTGACCAAGAACGATGACGGATTCAACCCTGTATATATGATGCTTGATTCGGGAGCCCGTGGTTCGCGTGAGCAGATTCGTCAGTTGTCGGGTATGCGTGGTCTGATGGCTAAACCGCAGAAGTCGGGTGTTGAAGGTGGTCAGCAGGTTATCGAGAACCCTATCTTGTCGAACTTCAAGGAGGGACTTTCGGTGTTGGAGTACTTTATCTCTACCCACGGTGCTCGTAAGGGTTTGGCGGATACGGCGTTGAAGACTGCCGATGCAGGATACTTGACTCGTCGTTTGGTGGATGTAGCACAGGATGTTATCGTTAATGAGGAGGATTGTGGAACATTGCGTGGTTTGACAGCTACGGCTATCAAGCGTAACGATGATGTTGTGCAGACTCTATACGACCGAATCTTGGGCCGTACCGCATTGAACGATGTTATCGATCCGGTTTCGGGCGAGGTATATTGTAAGGCTGGTGACGAGATTACCGAGGCTATTGCCGAGGCTATCGAGAAGTCGCCAATCGAGTCTGTCGATATCCGTTCGGTACTCACTTGCGTATCGCGTCATGGCGTTTGTGCGAAGTGTTACGGTCGTAACCTCGCAACGGCTCGTCCGGTACAGAAGGGTGAGGTTGTCGGCGTTATCGCAGCACAGTCTATCGGTGAGCCGGGTACACAGCTTACACTCCGTACATTCCACGTCGGTGGTGTTGCGGGAGGCTCGACCGTTGAGACAAATGTTGTTTCGAAGTACGAAGGTCGCCTCGAAATTGACGAGTTGCGTACCGTTAAGGGCAAGAACTCGCAGGGCGAGGCTATCAATATCGTTGTTTCGCGTCAGTCGGAGTTGCGTATTGTAGATCCAAAGACCGAGATTACTCTCTATACTCACGCATTGCCATACGGCTCGACAATCTTCAAGAATGATGGCGATACAGTTGCTAAGGGCGACTTGATTTGCGAGTGGGATCCATACAACGCAGTTGTTGTTGCGGAGACCGATGGTAAGGCTATCTATGACAATGTCATCGAGGGTGTAACCTATCGTGAGGAGCGTGATGAGCAGACCGGTTTGGCTGAGCGTGTAATCATCGAGTCGAAGGATCGTACCAAGAACCCTGTGATTAAGATTCTCGACAAGAATGGCGAGGAGGTTAAGGCATACAACTTGCCTGTAAATGCCCATGTCGCAGTTAAGGATAATGCGAAGATTCATGTTGGCGACATCATCATCAAGATTCCTCGTGTTGTAGGTAAGAGTGGTGGCGATATCACGGGAGGTCTTCCACGAGTTACCGAGTTGTTCGAGGCTCGTAACCCATCGAATCCTGCAATTGTTTCGGAGATTGACGGTGAGGTAACATTCGGCAAGATTAAGCGTGGTAATCGCGAGATTGTCATCACGGCAAAGGATGGCGAGATTAAGCGCTACCTCGTGCCACTGTCGCGTCAGATTATCGTTCAGGAGAACGACTATGTTCGTGCAGGTATGGCGTTGTCGGACGGTGCAATCACTCCAAGCGATATTCTCCGTATCCTCGGACCTACCAAGGTTCAGGAGTACATCGTGAACGAGGTACAGGAGGTTTACCGTATGCAGGGTGTTAAGATTAACGACAAGCACTTCGAGGTTATCGTTCGTCAGATGATGAACAAGGTTCAGATTGAGGATCCGGGAGATTCGCGCTTCTTCGAGAACCAGATTGTCGATAAGTGGGAGTTTATGGATGTGAACGATGAGTTGTACGATAAGGTTGTTGTAACCGATGCGGGCGATTCTGCAAATGTTCATCCTGGACAGATTATCTCGATGCGTAAGTTGCGCGATGAGAACTCGTCGTTGAAGCGCCGTGATATGCGCTTGGTTGAGACTCGACCAATCGTTTCGGCAACCTCGAATCAGGTAC
This sequence comes from Alistipes sp., assembly GCA_045537095.1. Taxonomy (GTDB): domain Bacteria; phylum Bacteroidota; class Bacteroidia; order Bacteroidales; family Rikenellaceae; genus Alistipes. Next base: position 3,566 of record JAZSOV010000029.1, on the reverse strand, counting down.
TCCAAGGTATCACCCGTGCAGCATTGCAGACTTCGAGCTTCATCTCGGCTGCATCGTTCCAGGAGACTACCAAGGTCTTGAACGAGGCTGCAATTCAGGCTAAGAGCGATCCATTGGCAAACTTGAAGGAGAACGTTATCTGTGGTCACCTTATCCCAGGTGGTACAGGTCTCCGCGAGTATGACAATTTGGTCGTAGGTCTTAAGTCGGATTTGGAGTTCCTTATCTCGCAGAACAAGTAATAACAAAACAAGAGGTTCGAAATGAACCTCTTGTTTTTTTAGCCGGTAGCAATCGCTGCCGGCTTTTTATGTCTATTTAGCCCCCCCCCTTATTTTGTCTTGTAGGCGCAGCTGAACTGACCTTTGGCAAGTTTTAGAATCTTACTTTTCAGTAGGTTGCGGCGCAACGGCGAGAGGTGGTCGGTGAAGACTTTACCTTCGAGGTGGTCGTACTCGTGCTGAATAACTCGTGCCGGATAGCCCGAAAACTCCTCATCATGCTCCTCGAAGTTCTCATCGAGGTAACGCATGCGGATTGACACAGGGCGCACCACATCTTCGTGAATGCCCGGAATAGAGAGGCACCCCTCCTCGAAGTGTGATGTCTGCTCCGAGCGCTCGTAAATCTCGGCATTCACAAATACCTTGCGGAAGTTTGCGAGTTCGGGATTCTCCTCTGCCCAAGGTGTGCAATCAACGATGAAAAGGCGAATATTCTTGCCAATCTGAGGTGCAGCCAAACCCACACCACTCGCCTCACCGAGCGTAATCCACATATCATCAACCAACTTCTTGAAGTCGGGATACGAAGCATCAATATTCTCGCTAACCTTCCTTAAAGTCGGATTACCGTATATAACTATTGGAAAAATCATAATAAAATACCTTAATTGTCAATTATCTTGCAGAGTCCATATACGACTGCAAAATTATCGTTGCTGCGACCTTATCGACCAGTGCCTTATCTCGGCGAGCCATCTTGCCGATGCCGCTTTCGCGAATTGTGCGTTGCGCCAACACCGAGGTAAATCGCTCGTCATACATAACGACCTCCTTATCGGGAAAATTGTGTCGCAAGCGCCCGACCAACGGCTCGATATAGCGCATCGTTTCACTCTTCTCGCCATTCATCTGCGAAGGCTTGCCCACAACGATAGTCGTAACATCCTCCTTGGCACAATAGTCGGCAATGTACTTTTCGAGCTGCTTGGTTTCGACAGTTTCGAGTGCGCCTGCAATAATCTGTAACGGGTCGCTTACCGCCAATCCCGTACGCTTCACGCCATAGTCTATTGCCAAGATTCGCCCCATTGTGGTCGTCCTCGATTACTTCAACTTCTTGTACAACTCGCGGAACGAGGTCTCCTTCTCGACCATTGCGTACAAATCCTCGATAGCGATACGCTCCTGCTGCATCGAATCGCGATGACGAACGGTTACAGTGTTATCCTCCAAAGTCTGGTGGTCAACGGTTACGCAGAATGGAGTACCCACAGCATCCTGACGGCGGTAACGCTTACCAATCGAATCCTTCTCATCGTACGCAACATTGAAGTCGAACTTCAACGCATCAATTATCTCGCGAGCCTTCTCAGGAAGACCGTCCTTCTTTACGAGAGGCATAACGGCAACCTTTGTAGGAGCCAAGCAAGCAGGAATACGCAATACTACGCGCTCCTCGCCATTTTCGAGTTTCTCCTCGCAGTATGCAGCCGACATAATCTGCAAGAACATACGGTCCACACCAATCGAGGTCTCGACAACATAAGGAACATAGTTCTCGCCACGCTCTGGATCGAAGTATTGAATCTTCTTGCCCGAGTACTCCTGATGGCGACCAAGATCGAAGTCGGTACGAGAGTGGATACCCTCAACCTCTTTGAAGCCGAATGGGAAGTTATACTCGATATCGGTAGCGGCATTTGCGTAGTGCGCCAACTTGTCGTGGTCGTGGAAGCGGTAGTTCTCGTCACCAAAGCCGAGTGCGCGGTGCCAAGCCATACGGGTATTCTTCCACTCATTCCACCACTGCATCTCGGTACCAGGTTGAACGAAGAACTGCATCTCCATCTGCTCGAACTCACGCATACGGAAGATGAACTGACGAGCAACAATCTCGTTACGGAACGCCTTACCAATCTGTGCAATACCGAATGGCAACTTCATACGACCTGTCTTCTGAACATTCAGATAGTTTACGAAGATACCCTGCGCTGTTTCAGGACGGAGATAGATGGTATTTGCACCCTCGGCAGTCGAGCCCATCTGAGTCGAGAACATAAGGTTGAACTGACGAACATCTGTCCAATTGCGAGTGCCCGAGATAGGGCATACAACCTCGCAATCGAGGATAATCTGCTTCAACTCGGCAAGGTCGTTGTTGCCCAACGCCTCGACAAAGCGGGCGTGAACTGCATCGCGCTTTTCGGAAATCTCCTTTACGCGTGGCGATGTTGCACGGTACTGCTCCTCGTCGAACGACTCACCAAAACGCTTGCGAGCCTTCTCGACCTCCTTTTCAATCTTCTCGTCGAGTTTTGCGAGGTAGTCCTCGATAAGGACATCGGCACGGTAACGCTTCTTTGAATCCTTGTTATCAATCAATGGGTCGTTGAAAGCTGCAACATGGCCTGATGCCTCCCAAGTGCGTGGATGCATAAAAATTGCAGCATCGATACCCACTATATTCTCGTGGAGCTTAACCATCGAATCCCACCAGTAACGCTTGATGTTATTCTTCAACTCAACGCCATTCTGACCGTAGTCGTAGACTGCTCCAAGACCATCATAGATCTCGCTCGAAGGGAATATAAAACCATACTCCTTGCAGTGTGCGATCAACTTCTTAAACAACTCTTCTTGTGTCATAGTATATTGTGTTTTATGTCTTATTCTTCAACTAACGCGCAAAGATACAAAAAATAAGTTAAAAGTAGTGAGTTGAAGGTGAAAAGTGAGGAGCTTTCAAAAAATAGTTTTATATTTTTTAATATTTATTTATTCATTTTTAATTTTTTATTTATATCTTTACATTCGAATATTCGCTTATATGTGGCGATTGAAGAGATAATCCCTTCCTCGATTTTTCGGGGGGGGGGATTTTGGCCTTTAAGTCGTTGATGTACAGCGTGTTGCGATATTTAAATAAACCAATATATTAACGCTGCAAACCAAAAAAACTAAACTACTATGAAACACTTAGCTAAAATTTTCATGGCGGTAGTGGCAATGGCGGCTGTAACAGGCTGTACCACAGACACTACCGAAGACCTCGCCGTTAAGAGGGGAGGTAAAACTACCTTAACGCTTTCGTTGGATAGCTCGCGTACTCAGTTGGGCGACAAGGCAAATGAGGCCTATCCACTCACTTGGGCAGAGGGCGACCAAGTATCGGTAAATGGCGTTGCATCTGACGCTTTGACCGCTGAGGAGGCTGGTAAGGCGGAGGCGAAATTCAACTTCACAACTACCGAGCCACTTGCAACCCCTTATTTTGTGGCTTATCCTGCGGCAGCTGCCGGTCAGGTGGAGTTTCCTGCTGTTCAAAACCAGCCGGTATTTGGT
>JAZSOV010000052.1:0-2605 GCA_045537095.1 Alistipes sp. | reverse complement strand
GTTAAGCGTGGCGATGTAATCCTCGAAATGTCGAACAACTCCCTCTCGATGCAGATTTTGCAGTCGGAGGCGGACCTTGCCGAGAAGCAGAACATCCTGCGTAATACGATGATTTCTATGGAGCAGGAGCGTCTGGCTCTGCGTCAGGAGAAACTGCAACTCGACTTGGAGGTTAGTCGCCTTAAGCGCACCTATCAGCAGAACGAAAACCTCTACAACGACAACCTCTTGGCTCGTGAAGAGTATATCCGCTCAAAGGAGGACTATGAACTTGCTGTTGGCAGGCGTAATTTGGTCTTGGAGCGACAGAAGCAGGACTCGCTCTACCGCACCTCGCAGGTGTCGCAGATGGAGGAGAGCCTCCGCTCGATGCAGCTCAATATGGAGCTTATCCGCCAGCGTGTCGATAACCTCAAAGTGAAGGCTCCTATTGATGGTGAGGTGGGTATGTTGGATGCGGTACTCGGTCAGTCGTTGCAGCAGGGCGCAAATATCGGTCAGGTGAACGACCTTACCACCTACAAAGTGCAGGCACAGGTCGATGAGCACTATATCGACCGCGTTACGACGGGTCTTGTGGCATCGTTTGAGCGTCAGGGAGCAGAGTACGAGATGCAGCTGCGCAAGGTATATCCCGAGGTGCGAAATGGTCAGTTCAAGGCGGACTTCCGTTTCAGCGGTGCTGCGCCCGATAATATCCGTAGCGGTCAGACCTACTACCTCAACTTGCAACTTGGCGAGGCTGCCGAGGCAATCTTGATACCTCGCGGCTCGTTCTATCAGGCAACAGGCGGTCGTTGGATCTATGTGGTCGATGCTTCGGGCAAGAAGGCCTACCGCCGAGAAATTCGCATCGGCCGCCAGAATCCGCAGTATTATGAGGTTATCGAGGGCCTCCAAGTTGGCGAAAAAGTTATAACTTCGTCATATGATAATTTTGGAGAGAATGAAGTGCTAATTTTGAACAGATAAAATTTAAGGAACTATGTATATCAGAAATTTTCTAACCCTGCTTCGCCGTTACACCACATCGTCTGTGCTGAACATCGTAGGTATGGCAGTAGCCTTTGCAGCGGTATATCTTATTGCCGTGCAGGTAAAGTTTGACCTATCGTACAACCGCGTTATCCCTAACTCGGAGCGCATCTATCGTTTGGAACACCGTTCGTGGTCGGAAGAGGGTCGCTGGGAATGGTATTGGAATCGACGCATCCCTATGGAGATGTGCGCCGTATGCCCCGAGGTGGAGGCTTCTGGTGCTATTGATATGACAGGCAGTTATGGTAATTCGCAATATCAAAACGAATACTCTATCAAGCGCAACTCAACGATTGAGAATTTTACCATCGGAGTTTGTGGCACCGAGCTCAGCGCATTGGCCGTCTTCCCCTTTGAGTTTATTGCGGGAGGCATCGACGAGGAGTTCAAAGCTTTCCAGGGCATGATTATCTCGGAGAGTGTAGCCAAGCGTTGCAATCTCTCGGTTGGCGACAGAATTAACTCCGGTCGTGGTGCTGTAAGTCAAAAGCAACTTGTTATTTCGGGCATCTACAAGACCTTCCCTAAACCCTCAACCATAGCTCATAGCGAAGCTTATATGATTATGCCCGAATATGGACCCGAAGATGAGCATAACTGGGGTAATTCCTACTATGTATTGCTTCGTGAGGGGGCTTCTCGCGAGGAGGCGGAGCAGCGAATGCTCAACTATATTATAGATGACTGCAAGAAACGAGGATTTTCGGTGGAAGAGCAAAAAGAGCAACTGGAACTTGTTACCCCTCGTTTGAATCCGATTGCCGACCTCTACTTTGCCGATGATACCTCGCCTGAGTGGATGCATGGCAGCCGTACAACGACCTACACGCTCATTGCTATTGCGGTGTTGATACTCATAATCTCGTTTATCAACTTTGTAAACTTCTTCTTTGCATTGATACCGAGCCGAATCCGCGCGGTCAACAACTACAAGGTCTTCGGTGCTCCAACTACGAAACTACGCCTGAACTTCCTCGTTGAAACAATAGGTCTGATTCTCGTTGCATTGTTTGGTGCGGCCGTTATTGTGGTGCTGTTTGCCGATACGCCACTCAAAGAGTATATCTCAACTTCGGTGGCTATCAACGATAATTGGTCGTTGACAGGAGGGTTGGTAATTGGAACGCTGCTTCTGGGAATTGTTGTTTCGCTCTATCCTGCGTGGTATATTACCAAGTTCTCACCCGCATTTGTTATCAAGGGTGATTTCTCGGCATCAAAGTCCGGTCGTATCTTGCGTTATACTCTCGTAGGTATACAATATGTAATCTCTATTACACTCATTATCTGCTCACTCTTTATCTACCGTCAACATCAATATATGCTCTCGCGTGATATGGGATTCGATAAGGAGAATTTGCTTACAGTCGATGTGCCCTATGAATCTATCTCCAAATTCTCTATGAGTGGTGTAGAGCAGACACGTCGCAACGCATTTATTGATAAGCTAAAGGAGAATCCACAAATCAAGGATGTGGCTTTTGGTAGTGGTGTAATGGTAAGTGATGCTAACCTTGATGGAAACTTCCAAACCGTATCAGATGATGGTTCACTTATTACATTTACA
>JAZSOV010000121.1:0-9025 GCA_045537095.1 Alistipes sp. | reverse complement strand
CTGTCCGCTTGAATGTTACAAGGTCGCCGTAGTTTGCGATAACAAACTTATCGGTGGTGCTCATAGGCTCGTAAACAATATCCGAAGAGAACTCACGAACATTACCTGCTGTAAGTGGCTTGCTGTCGCCGGCCTTTACGGTTGCATACATCACACCGAAATTATCGTCATTCAAGGTTACATACAACTCATCATAAGTGCCGGCAGGAACAGCGACATAGATATATTTAGCCTCATCCTCGTTCAATGCTCCATCAATGAAATTGTAGGTAATAACCTCGCTTGCCGACTCGGTTGCTGTAAGTGTGCCCTTCTCGAAGTCGAGGTTAAATGCACCTGCGATAGGAGCGCGGTCGATGGTCGAAATCTGCGCATAGGTGAGGGTTGCACTACCCTTGATACCAATCTTCAAAAGACCTGTCAAGTGGTTGAGTTTTACACTCTTGCCATCTGCGCTGTAACCATACAATACGGTTACATTGTTCTCGATATTACCAAATACCGGTTGATTTTGAACAGCAGGGAACTCAACCTGACCGGCAGTTGCCGCAGGGTAAGCCAAGCAATACGGAGTTGCAAGCTCACCTTCAAATGTGAAGGTTGCAGTTGCCTCACCTGCCTCAGTAGCCGAAAGAGCATCCGATGCAACGCCATTTACCGATACTTGGTCGCCCTCGGCCCAAGTGAGTGGATAGGCCTCATTTGCCTTGTCGCCCAACTGAGTACGCGAGCTATCCAACGAAAGCGTTAAGGTAGTTTTACCCCCCCCCTTAACGGCGAGGTCTTCGGTAGTATCTGTGGTACAGCCTATTACAGCCGCCATTGCCACTACCACCATGAAAAGTTTAGCTAAATTTTTCATTGTGTTTTGTGTTTTTTGTTGATAATAAGTTTTGTATATATTTGTTTCTATTTTAACCCATTTACCTACAATGCGTTACACCCAAAAGCCTCATCTTCGAGGATATCAAAGAGAGATGCTTTTGGTTTGTAATATATTGAATTTCGGGTGCAAAGATATGCAAAAAATAAGAAAGAACAAAAAATGGATACTTTTTCTTTATGTATTGCCATTTTTGTAGCAAAATAACAAAAAAGAAGAACGAAAAGAAAAAATGAAAAATAATCATAAAAGGTGAATAGAGCAAAAAAGCCCTCCTATGGCACTACAACAAAGATTGTTAATAATTGTTAATAACTTGTCAAAAAAGTGGGTGATATTAGTTGCACTTTTCGTTGTAAAGGTCATAACTTTGTATCGGTAAAAACGCCCCATTTTCTAGAGGTCCGTCCAAAAGAAAAAACAATATAAATACTATATAATATAATAATGAAGAACAACTCGACTCTTAAAAAAGTCCAGTACGCTGATGCTGTCGCTGCCTCGAAGGAGTACTTCGGAGGAGATGAACTCGCTGCAACAGTGTGGGTTAGCAAGTATGCTTTGAAGGATTCGGCAGGAAATATCTACGAGTCCTCGCCTGAGCAGATGCACTATCGTCTGGCACGAGAACTCGCCCGTATCGAAAATAAGTACGGCGAGGCTCTTTCGGAGCAGGAGATTTTCGACCTGCTCGACCACTTCCGTTACATCATTCCGCAGGGCGGACCTATGACCGGTATTGGCAACAATTTGCAGGTTGCTTCGCTCTCGAACTGCTTCGTTATCGGACACAAGAATCCGGCCGACTCTTACGGTGGTATTTTCCGTATGGTCGAGGAGCAGGTGCAGTTGATGAAGCGCCGCGGAGGTGTAGGTCACGACCTCTCGCACATCCGTCCATCGGGTAGCCCCGTATTGAACTCGGCTCTCACATCAACCGGTATCGTTCCGTTTATGGAGCGTTACTCGAACTCTACTCGTGAGGTTGCACAAGATGGTCGCCGTGGAGCGTTGATGCTCTCGATCTCGATTAAGCACCCCGACTCGGAGAAGTTTATCGATGCAAAACTCGATACTAACAAGGTAACAGGTGCGAATGTATCGGTGAAGATTGATGACGAGTTTATGCGTGCCGCAATTGAGGGCCGCACCTACACACAACAGTTCCCTATCAATGCCGACAAACCTTCATTTGTGAAGAATATCGATGCCTCGCAGTTGTGGTCCAAGATTATCCACAATGCGTGGAAGTCGGCAGAGCCGGGAGTGCTGTTCTGGGATACAATCATCCGCGAGAGTGTGCCTGACTGCTACGCTGACGAGGGCTTCGTAACAGTATCGACAAACCCTTGCGGTGAGATTCCGTTGTGTCCTTACGATAGCTGTCGTCTGTTGGCTATTAACCTCTACTCGTATGTGGAGAACCCATTCACCAAGGAGGCTTCATTCAACTTCGACCTCTTCAAGAAGCATGTCCACAAGGCAATGCACCTCATGGACGATATTATCGACTTGGAGTTGGAGAAGATTGAGCTTATCATTGACAAGATTGCTTCCGATCCTGAGGATAAGGATATTCGTCGCGTGGAGCTCGACTTGTGGCACAAGATTAAGGATATGGCACTCAAAGGTCGCCGTACAGGTCTCGGCATCACCGCTGAGGGCGATATGTTGGCCGCTCTCGGTTTGCGCTACGGCTCGAACAAGGCTCTCGATTTCGCTACAAAGGTACATCAGACTTTGGCTGTTGAGGCTTACCGCGAGTCGGTGAATATGGCTCGTGTGCGTGGCCCATTCACAGTATTTAATGCCGAGAAGGAGAAGAATAACCCAATGATCAACCGCCTCAAAGATGCTGATGCATCGCTCTACGAGGAGATGGTTAAGTATGGTCGCCGCAATATCGCAATGTTGACAATTGCCCCTACGGGAACTACATCGTTGATGTCGCAGACCACTTCGGGTATCGAGCCTGTGTTCCGTCCTGTTTACAAGCGCCGCCGTAAGATTAACCCTTCGGATCACGACAATAAGGTTGTATCAACATTTACAGACGAGCAGGGACAGGTATTCGAGGAGTACAATGTATATCACCACAAGTTCGTAGATTGGTTGCGCATCAACGGCTACGATATCTCTCGCCTCGACACTATCAGCGATGAGGAGTTGGATAAGTGGGTTGCTGCATCGCCTTATCACAAAGCTACTGCAAACGATATCGATTGGGTTGCTAAGGTGAAGATGCAGGGAGCTATTCAGAAGTGGGTTGACCATTCGATTTCGGTTACCGTGAACTTGCCAAACAATATCTCGGAGGAGATTGTTGCCGATGTATATCGTACCGCTTGGGAGTCGGGATGTAAGGGTATCACCGTATATCGCGATGGTTGCCGCGCAGGCGTCTTGGTTGACAAGAAGAGCAAGAAGTCCGAGAAGAAGTGCGAGGAGGCTACCGGCGAAAACCGCCGTCCGAAATCTATCCCTGCCGATGTCATTCGTTTCAAGAACGGCTCGGAGATGTGGATTGCCTTTGTGGGTATGGTAGATGGTCGTCCTTACGAGATTTTCACCGGAAAGATTGAGGACGATGCCATGTATATTCCTCCAAAGATTACCAAGGGTAACATTATCAAAGTGCGTGAGGAGGACGGAACAAAGCGTTACGACTTCCAATATACCGACCGCTATGGTTACACCAACACTATTGGTGGTATCTCGCGTTTGTTTGACGAGAGTTTCTGGAACTATGCTAAGTTGATTTCGGGAGTATTGCGTTATCACATGCCAATCGAGAAGGTTGTAGCGTTGATTGATGGCTTGCACCTTGACGATGAGAATATCAACACTTGGAAGAATGGTGTGAAGCGCGCCTTGAAGCAGTACATCGAGGATGGTACCCGTTCGAAGGGTAAGTGTCCTCAGTGCGGTCAGGAGCAGATGGCATACCAGAATGGTTGCCTTACCTGTCTTTCGTGTGGTTACTCTAAGTGCGGTTGATAAATTTCACCAACAATACTATTGATGATGGGGCGTGTCTAATGAATATTTGGACACGCTTCTTTTTTGGTAAATACCTGCACGATTTTTGAATTACGATTTTGTCAAAAAGAGCTTCTTTATGGCAAAATTGGTCAGAAATATATTTATACTATTGTCGGTTATCTCTCTACCGGTGGCAGCCATAGCATTTGATATTCGTGGTCGCGTAATCTCGGCCACCTCCCGACAAGGTGTCCCGTACGCTGCTGTTGTGGTCGAAGGCAACTATATGAAGGGTGCAGCAACCGACACACTCGGTTACTTTACAATCGAAAATTTGGCAGGTGGTGTGGCGCGTTTCGAAGCTTCGAGCATCGGCTATACGACCGTTGTAACACCCGAGTATATCATCTCGGCAGCGACTCCTCTCATCGAGATTGAGTTGGAGGAGTCTGCCTCCTCGATTGAGGCGGTTTCGGTTGCCCCTTCGGCATACGCTCGTGATATCGAAAGCCCCGTAAGTCTTCGCGCCATAGGTATTGGCGAGTTGGAACGCAGCCCTGGTGCCAATCGCGATGTGGCACGAATTGTCCGTACCCTGCCCGGTGTAGCCTTCTCGCCGATAGGTTATCGCAACGACTTGATTGTTCGTGGTGGCGGACCATCGGAAAACACATTCTATATTGACGGCATCGAAATACCGAACATAAACCACTTTGCCACGCAAGGTGCATCGGGAGGACCTGTCAGCATACTCAATGCAGACCTTATTCGCCAAGTTAAGTTCTACACGGGTGCATTTCCGGTGGATAAAGGCAATGCACTAAGTTCGGTTATGGATATAACTCTTCGTGAGGGAAACCCCGACAAGCAACGCTTCAAAGCGACACTCGGAGCATCCGAGGCGGCATTTAGCGGCAGCGGACACTTCGACTCAAAAGCGACCTACCTCTTCTCGGTGCGACAATCCTATCTGCAACTGCTTTTCAAACTGCTCGGTTTGCCATTTTTGCCCAACTACATAGATGCGCAAGCGAAGATTCGTATTCGCCCATCGGAGCGTTACGAGATAACCTTTTTGGGGTTGATGGGTATTGACCGTCTGCGCCTCAATCTCGATGACAAAGAGGGCGAGAATGAGTATATTTTGAGTTATATTCCAAAAATCGAGCAGGAAACCTTTACGCTCGGAGCGACTCTGAAACACTTTGGCGGAAAACATATTCAGACCTTCTCGGTGGGGTATAGTTTTCTTGCCAACCGCAACCGAAAATATATCGACAACGATGAGTCGAGCGAGGAGAATCTGCGCCTTCGTCTGCGCTCAACGGAGGGCAAGGCGACAGCACGATTTGAGAATCGCTCGCTGCTTGGGCGGTGGCGATTGCGTGAAGGTGCAGAGTTGTCGTTACGCCACTTCTTCGTATCTTCAAAACAACGACTTGCGAATGGCGAACAGATATTTTTCGACTACAATACACGACTCCTTTTTGCCGGTTACGCATTATTTTTCTCTGCGGACTATCGCTCGCTGAATGAGCGACTTACCGCCTCGCTCGGAGTGCGGGCCGATGGCGCGACATACTCCTCACGCATGGCGAAGTTGTGGCAACAACTCTCTCCTCGTGCCTCCATCTCATACGCACTTGGCAAGGGCTTTTATTTGAGTGGCAGTACGGGTATCTATTACGAGTTGCCACCTCTTACCTCGCTCGGCTATCGCGGCGAGGAGGACCAACTTGTGAATAAGGGTTTGGACTATATGCGCGTATTCTCCTCGGCGGTGGGTGGCGAATATCGTCTGCGCGATAGGTTGGCAGTGTCGTTGGAGGGATTTTACAAATTATACTCGCAAGTTCCTCTGTCGGTGGCTGATGATGTTCCGCTAACCTGCAAGGGAAATGACTATGGCGTTACGGGCAATGAAGCATTGATTTCAACCGCACAAGGTCGTGCCTACGGAGTTGAGTTGTCGGCTCGTTGGCAAATTCCGAACAAAATAAACCTTGTAGGAGCATTCACCCTCTATTGGAGCGAGTATCGCAGCAACCGCCACGCTCCATATATCCCCTCGGCGTGGGATAATCGTTGGGTAGCAAATGTCAGCGGTACATACGACCTGCCACGCCGTTGGAGCATAGGTGCAAAGTTGAGCGCAATAGGTGGTGCGCCATATACACCTTACGATGAGGAGCAAACAGCTCTGAAAACCTATTGGGATGCTACGGGGCGTGCCGCACTCGACTATTCACGCTACAACGAGGGGCGTTTGAAGCCATTTGTGCAACTTGATATTCGCGTGGATAAGGTGTGGGAGTTCCGCAAGTGGAGCCTCGGCATATACCTCGACCTCGAAAATATAACTTTCAGCGAGATAACCTTGCCGGATGCACTATTGAGTACGGGTATAATCGAAAATCCCTCTGCCCCGACAGAGGAGCAGAGGTATCGTCTAAAACGAATACGACAACGGAATGGAACACTTGTTCCAACCTTCGGTATTACGGCCGAATTTTAGTAGGAGTTACTCCTTGAATAGATCAATCTCGCCCCTCTCCACCTTGCGGTAGTACTCTGCTAAGGTTGCTATCACGGGCGACACAACTTCGATAGTATCGGCCACAGCCTTTTCGCCATTGCCCTTGACACGGTAGAGTAGTGCGGCATAGAGCGCGCGGAAGCACAACTCCGTATTGCTCATATCACTCTCCTTGCCAAGTCGGGAGCGTAATGCTGGCAGGTGCTGTGCCAACACCGAGTATCGCTGACGGTAATCCTCGCCCAACTCCTGTTGCTGCATTAGTCGTAAGTGCAGGTCGTGCAAATCAGAGATAAGGTGCAGCGTGTGGTTGAGGTGTCCCGACTCCTCCTTCTTCTCCTGTGCAAGAAGGTTTGCAATATCCATATACCACGCCAAGAGTACCTGCTCTTGCGACGAGTCGAGCTTACGAGGCTTGACCAGTGTTGAGTAGATCGCCTCAGGCGAAAATTGCAATGCTCGCAGCAGATCCTCAATCTGCCACAAATATAGGATATATTCTGCGATATTCTCCTTTCGTTTTTGTTGAGCTATATCCATTTCAACATATAATTTGCAACAAAGGTAAGATTTATTTGCATAATAAAAAAATTCTCAATATATTTGCACTACACCACACCACAGATATTAACACAACACAATGCTATACAACATATAGAGTGTAACTTAAACTTATTGTATGATTTAGATTACTATATTATTATGAAGAGACTATCTATTTCGATTCTATTAGTGGCGTTTATTGTGCCGATGGCTTTGGCGTATGTTCCACCAAAGAGAAAGCATCCTGAGGTTGCTTACAACAAATTCAAGATGTATCATACGATGTTGCCACAAGTGGGTAGACTCGATGTTTCTTCGACCGATCGCTCAAATCGTACCCGTTGGTCTATCGGTTGCGAGACTCTCGATCGCGACTATGCAACATTTGCAAACTACAAGCACCTTCTTGGCCCTCTTGGAGTAGGTTGGGCGCGTTTGCAGAGTGGCTGGGCAAAGTGCGAGAAGCAGAAGGGTATTTACGACTTTACTTGGCTCGATGAGCATGTTGATGGAGTTATTGAACAGGGGATGAAGCCATGGTTGAGCCTTAGCTACGGAAACCCTATTTACAGCAAACACGGCAAAAGTTTAAATGCTGGAATTTGGACAGATGAGGAGACGATGACCGCATGGTGCAACTATGTTCGTGCTATCGTGCGCCACTATGGCGACAAGGTGATGATGTACGAGGTGTGGAACGAGCCTGACGGCAAGAAATCGAATACTCCAGAGATTGCGGCCGAATTGCTTATCCGCACTGCTGAGGTTGTTCGCAAGGAGAACCCAAAGGCTAAGATCTTGGCATTCGGGCTCTGCGCTCCAAGAATCAAATATATGCAACCTGTATTGGAGATTATGAAGGCTCGCAGAAAGTTGCATCTTATTGATTGTGTATCCTATCACACCTACTATCCTAACCCCGACAATGCTACGGAGGGTGTTCTTGCCTTCCGTGATATGATTCACGGATATAGCAAAAATATCGACATCTTCCAGGGCGAGAGTGGCTGTCCTTCGATTTTGGAGTTTGGACACGCGATGAAATATTTGGAGTGGAGCGAGTTCAAGCAGGTAAAGTGGGTTTTACGCCGTATGGCCAATGACTTTGCAATGAATGTACCTTCGTCAATCTTTACGCTGGTAGATTTGCAATATCCTAATATGATTCAGTCATTCGGTATGGTGCGTATGAATCTCTTGCATAAGCCTATGTACAAGCGACCTTCGTACTATGGCGTACAGCACTTGGCAAGCCTCCTGACCGATGATTTGCACGCCGTAGAGTTGAACTTTGAGGCCTATTGCAACCGCGAGATTCGAGGCTATGGTATTGCAAATAAGGAGAACGAGGTCATTGGTGCGATGTTGTGGTTCAGCGACTTGACACCTACCGATCAACTCGAAAAGGAGAATGTATCTGTCGTATTGCGCGATTTCGATGTAGACAATTTGGTCTATGTTGAGCCTATCACTGGCTATGTTCACGACCTCCGCCCGATTATTACCCGCGGAGCAAAGGATGGCGGTAATGTTCGTATCTCAGGTCTGCCAATGTGGGATTCGCCAATCTTCCTGATGAACATGTCGAAGATTAACAAGAAAAAGTAAAAAAAACTACAATACTAAACCTTATAATTCCAAAGTTAAAAGTGCAGAGTTGAAAGTTTTTTAGCTTTTAGCCATCAGTTTTTCAGATTGATAATTAAAGGTGTTTTTATTTAGGCCTGCGGCGCTCCCTTACTATCCCTTAATTGGTTAGCTCCGTGATAAGCGTAGGAGTTCAGACAAGCGAAAATCAAAAATAATTTTTTTATTTCGGATTTTATATTTATCTTTGCGGGCTGAATTATAGTTCAACACATAACAAATTTAAGTTAAATGTTTGTAATAGTAGAGATTGCAGGTCAGCAATTCAAGGCTGAGAAAGGTCGTAAGCTCTTTGTTCACCGTCTTGCGGGCGAGGTAGATTCGTCTGTGAGCTTCGACAAGGTCCTGCTCGTAGAGAATGGCGGTCAGGTTAAGGTTGGCGCACCTGTTGTAAAAGGCGCTAGCGTAAAGTGTAAGATTCTCAAGCACCTCAA
>JAZSOV010000133.1:0-1600 GCA_045537095.1 Alistipes sp. | reverse complement strand
TCGAAGTATAACGCAGCTATCGCTGCTTAAAAACATTTTTTATTTCTTGTCAGAAGTCGTGAGATGTGGTGCATCGCAAAAGAAAGACCTTCGGGATAGTACACAATCTCTAAAAATCAGAAATGATTGAGGGAATTTCTTGCCAAACAAGAAGCCCGATGCGCAGCATAGTAAGCCTATGTGAGCAATCGGGCTATCGAAGTTTTGGTGAGAAATTCACCAATCAGAATGATTTTTTATGCGCCGAAGTTATCGTACAAAATATTCTCCGGTGGCACTCCGAGTGAGTCGAGGAGCTTCTCGACAGAAGCAACCATCATTGGAGGTCCGCACATAAGGTAGATACAACCCTCTGGATCCTCGTGGTTTTTGAGGTAGTTCTCGAAGAGAACATTGTGAACGAAGCCTACCTTGTAGTCCACGCCTGCTGCATCTGCCTCCGGATCCGGACGGTCGAGAGCAAGATTGAACTTGAAGTTAGGGAACTCACGCTCGATCTCTGCATAGTCCTCCAAGTAGAACGCCTCTTTGAGCGAACGAGCTCCATACCAGAATGTTACAGGGCGCTTGGTCTTCTCGGTCTTGAAGAGGTGCATAATGTGCGAACGCATAGGCGCCATACCTGCACCACCACCGATGAAGATCAACTCCTGTGTATCAGGCAAGTTGTCAGGGAGGAAGAACTCTCCGTAAGGACCCGACATAGTAATCTTGTCGCCCGGTTTGAGCGAGTAGATATATGACGAGCAGACACCCGGATTAACAGGCAACATCTTGCGGTCAGGACCGAATGGAGGGGTTGCGATACGAACATTCAAACGAATGATATCGCCCTCGGCAGGGTAGGTAGCGCACGAATATGCACGCACCTGAGGCTCAGGGTTCACCATCTTCAAGTCACGAAGACCGAACTTAACCCAATCCTCCTCGTATTGAGGGTCAACATCGATATCCTTGTAATCAACGGTGATAGCAGGAACATCAATCTGAATGTAACCACCCGAACGGAAGTTGAGGTGCTCGCCCTCTGGCAACTTAACCACGAACTCCTTGATAAAGGTAGCAACATTGTGGTTAGAAACGACCTCGCACTCCCACTTCTTGATGCTCAACACCGAATCGGGAACAGCGATTTTCATATTCTCCTTAACCTTCACCTGGCAACCCAAACGCCAATTCTCGCGAATCTGCTTGCGATTGAAGAAGCCTGTCTCGGTAGGAAGTACCTCGCCGCCACCCTCCAAAACCTGACACTTGCACTGTCCGCAAGCACCCTTACCACCGCAAGCCGATGGGAGGAAGATGTCTGCCGTAGCGAGTGTAGCGAGGAGGTTACCACCGGCCTCAACCTCAACGACCTTCTTGCCGTTGTTGATGTCGATGGTTACATTGCCTGACGAGGTCAGTTTTGCCTTTGCAAAGAGCAACAGTGCCACCAAAAGGAGGGTTACTGCAAGAAAGGCAACAATTGCAACAATAATTACTTTTACCATCTTTTTATACTCTTATTAAAGGTTTACAACTGAATACCCGAGAATATCATAAATGCGATACCCATAAGGCCTGTGATAATAAATGCGATACCCGGACCCTTCAATGC
>JAZSOV010000080.1:0-16825 GCA_045537095.1 Alistipes sp. | reverse complement strand
ATGGTCGGCACCTCAACCTCGCCTCCGAGGATGCAGGTTGTAACCGTAAGATTCAAGTTGTGAATCAAGTCATTACCATCGCGCACCAATTCAGGATTACGCTCCTCCTCAATCATAACAAGCAGGTCGCCATTCACACCGCCGTGACGCGCAGCATTACCCTTACCCGAAACCGTAACGGCCATACCCTCGCCTACGCCGGCAGGAATCTTAATCTCAACAACCTCGTCACCGCGCACAACGCCCTCGCCCGAGCACTTATCGCACTTGGCAGTGATAATCTTACCCTCACCGCCACACGTAGGACATACGCCCTGCGTCTGCATACGACCGAAGAATGTATTTTCAACACGTGTAACCACGCCCGAGCCGTTACAAGTAGAGCAGGTGGTGTATGAAGAAGAGTCCTTTGCACCCGTACCGCCACACTTATCGCAAGCGATGGTCTTGTTAATCTTCAGTTTCTTGGTTGTGCCGTTAGCAATCTCGGCAAGTGTGAGTTTGATGCGCACACGAATATCTGAGCCGCGATTTACCGAGCGACCGCCACGCGCACCGCCAAAACCGCCACCGAAGCCTCCGCCGAAATGACCGCCGAAGATGTCGCCAAACTGCGAGAAGATATCCTCCATAGAGAAACCTCCTCCGAAGCCACCGCCAAAGCCTCCTGCTCCACCGGCACCCGACATTCCCGCATGTCCGAATTGGTCGTAGCGGGCACGCTTCTCCTCGTTCGACAATACATCGTACGCCTCGGCTGCCTCCTTAAACTTCTCCTCGGCCTCCTTATCACCCGGATTTTTATCAGGGTGGTACTTTATCGCAGCCTTGCGATAGGCCTTCTTTATCTCATCGGCATTGGCGTTCTTCTCAACGCCCAATACCTCGTAGTAATCTCTCTTTTCTGCCATAAATCTTTATAATTGACAATTGACAATTGAGAATTGACAATTAAAGGTAAAACGATAAATCGTTTTTATTAGATTATTTTCTCTCGTCTAAATATTACTCTCCAACAACAACCTTTGCGTAGCGCAACACCTGCTCGCCCTGCTTGTAGCCCTGCTGTACTACATCTATAACCTTGCCCGACTTCTCCTCGCCAGCAGCAAATCGCGCTACTGCCTCGTGTAAATCGGGGTTAAACTCGGTATCGAGAGCCTCGATAGCCACAACTCCCTTCTGTCGCATAATATCGACAAATTTGTTGTAGATAAGCTTCTCTCCTTCGCGAAGAGCCGTAATATCCTCACTCTTCTCCGATGCGGCAATTGCGCGCTCCATATCGTCAAGCACAGGCAACACAGCCTTCCATACATCGCTACCTCCCGACTCTATAAGTGCCATCTTCTCACGCAAGGTGCGCTTACGGAAGTTATCGAACTCCGCCTGCAAACGGATATAGCGGTCTTTCCAATCTATATCTTCAACCTTCGGAGCCTCCTCTGCGGTCTGCTCCTCGGCTTGCTCCTCTGCCACAGTGTCAGTTTCGTCTTTTGTCTCCTCTGCCATATTGGCACAAGGCTCACCCTCGCAATTAGGATAACCATCTCCGCCTGCAAAGCCCTCTTTCTCCTCAACAACCTGATTCTCTGCTGTTTTCTTTGTCATATCTCTAAATTTTATCGTTTTCTGTAATTATAGTTTCGCAAAAGATGTACCGTTTCCGTTTCGCTACACAAATGTTAGAAAAGGTTGTCGTACATCGATTGGCTCTTGTCGTATTTCAAATCGGCAAGCGATGATGCCTTCACACCGATATTGAAACTCCAACTGCGGTGCGCACCGAATGGAATCCAAATGAACGACATCTGCCAGCAGTGCAGGTCGCGCGTTATGGATATCGAAGTGGTGGTCAACTTGCGCTTTTGGATATCGAAACCTGTCGTGAACGAGATACCCGTCTTTGGTGTAAGATTGA
Source organism: Alistipes sp. (assembly GCA_045537095.1). GTDB lineage: Bacteria > Bacteroidota > Bacteroidia > Bacteroidales > Rikenellaceae > Alistipes. The sequence goes on along the minus strand of JAZSOV010000080.1, from coordinate 14,904 downwards.
CACTACCGTTGAAACCGATGGTCTGCGATACATTCTTCTTGTAACCTGTGGTGCCGTTGTTAGTATAGGATATGTTATAACTGATGACATAGTTAAAACCAACATTCCATGGTATTGAGAAGTCGTAGTAAGTACTTGCCATATAGTGCCTTCGTAGTGCAGGATCCATCAATCCGTAAGGATCGGAGAATGGATTGAAGTACTCAGGCGGTATGGTGTTAATATCGTTCACCGCAGGTGTAGACTTATCTTGTCGCGATTTGAAGGTGTAGCCGAAACTCCATCCCGTATTCGTGACACGACCGAGCAGACCTCGTTTAATCATCAACTTATTTATGCGCACACCCTGAGGCGTAACCTCATAAGGGTCGAGCGTTACGGAGAGGTTGATACCGAAGTTGCCATAAATGGTGGTACGGAATGATATCGGAATATTAGATAGGCCGAGTGAGTCGGCGAGGAAGTTGTATGAACCACTTACGCGCAATTCGTCAATCAGCTTAATCTTCTTTACGCCCGAAGTGTCGCGCTTGCTCAATACCTTCATTTCGAGCGACTGCGAGAGCGAGAAGTTGAGGTTTGCCTGCTGTCCCGAACCCGGTACGCCATACGGCTGGTTGGAGTATGGTGAGTAGACCTTGTAGTTACCGAGCGAGTCGGTCTGTACGGTCTTGTAGTAGCCATACTTCTGCTTGCTAAAATCGGGTGCATACGAGAAACCTATCTGCGGTGTGAGTGTGTGACGCACCGCCTGCACCTTGGCGGTCTTGCGCTTCATCTGCCACATTCCGTAGATTGTGGTATTGGCCGACACCGAGGCGTTATAGTTATAGATGCGGTAGAAACCATACTCCGGATCGAGAGTCTCGACCTGATTGGTCTCTGGATTCCACTGCTGATTTTGTCGTGAGAAATACCATCGCTCCGAGTAGTTGAATGTAGGAGATACATTGATGTACTTGAAGAGGTTTATTGATGTCGAGATAGGCAGTGTATGCTCCACACCGTTACGCATATTCTTCAAGGTCTGCATCGTGAAGAGGTCCTTCTCTGACGATGTTACAGAGTTGGTCAATTTTGCCGAATATGTGAAGCCGATCTTCTCGTACCAGCGCTGCTTACCCATGGCATCCTTGCGCTTGAACGGATAGACACGCGCTACATTGAATACGATGTTAGGCAGTGTAATTGCTAATTGCCGAGTCTGTGAGTTCTGCGATACGGAGAGGTTCATCGAGAGCGAGAATGGCGTGCCCGCCCAACTCTTCGAGTACGATATTGAGGAGTTGGTCTGCGTGGCAAGAATGTCATTCAAAGTTGTCGCCGAGTATTTCGAATAGCCACTCGAAGAGAGATTTACCGAGGCGGAGAATGTCGAACCCGGATTAGCCTTCGGATCTTGTGAGTGAGTCCAAGTGAAGCGGAAGTTATTTTGCTTGATATAGTCCGGCTCGCCCTTATCGCCTGTCTTGATCGAGGAGAAGTCGAAATTTACATTTCCGCGATACTTGTAGCGCTTAGTGTAGCGCGAGGATGCATTTACCTCCCACGAGCCGAGTGTGTAAATACCTCCCGTTATGGCGAGGTCAATGTGCTTGCTCAATATGAAGTAGTAGCCCAACCCTCGAATAAAGAAGCCTCGCGAGGCATCCTCTCCGTAGGATGGCATCAGGAGTCCCGACTTAGGGCCGAGGTTTATCGGGAAGAATCCCTCCGGAATACAAGCGAAGTATATTGGTACATCCTCCAATACAAGGTATGCAGGTCCTGTGATAATCTTCTTGCCCGGAATAACCTTTGCCTTGGTCATGGCGAGGTAGAAGTGTGGATGATCGGTATGGTCGCAGGTGGTGTACTTACCCTGACGGATGTTGATGGAGTTGTCAGGCATCTTCTTAATCTGCCCACCGACCAACCAGCCATCGCCCTCCTTGGTTGCTACACCCTGAATAAATGCCTTCTTTGAACCGAAGTTGTAGGTGATGGTATCCATTGTGTAGGAAGAACCGCCCTCCGAGAATACGGGGTGGGTGTTCTTTGGCTTGCCATCTACCGAGTCGGCCTTTCCGTGGGCGTAAATCTCCTTGGTGGTCATATCTATCTGCATATAGTCGGCAGTCAAGCCCATGTTGTCATACTTGATGTCACCCTGATTGTAGATGTAGACGCGCTTGTTGCGTACATCGTAGAAGAGCGAATCGGTATTCTTGCCCGAAATAATCTGCTCGATAGGAGTACCACTCTTCTTCTTGCGAGTGGAGTCGGGATGCGATAATGGCTTAACCCTTAGAGAGTCGGGTACGGTGAGCGAATCGGGCTTTGCGAGCGAATCCTGCTGTCGAGAGAGGGTGTCGCTGAGCCTTCGTGTGCGGCGTGTGCGGCGCTGCGGTTGTCGCGCATCGCGTGTGGTGGTATCGCTCAATACCGAAGCAGGGATAGGGGTAAGAGAATCTCTCTTGCGCACCTGCTCCAACGGCTGCGCCACAAGTGGGCGTGGCGTGGCGGAACCAAGCACGACATGAGCCATCGCCAAGGCGATAACCGACAAGATGAGATATTTTACTCTAAAAAGTTTCAAAAATTCCAAAATTTTTCGTACCTTTGCCGACAAGTCGGCAAAAACGCCTCAAAAGCCTCCTCGTACGCATAGGCACGCGTTTTTTCGGCGCGTAAAGATAGTGAAAAAAGTGTATATAACAAATTTTATGTCCAACTTTCGACCACGACACACACTTTTGATATTGCTTGTGATGGCGTTTTCTCTGCTACTCCCTAACAACGGATTTGGAGCAGAAAATGTTGCACAGGGTGTAAAAGTTATTGTTATTGATGCGGGACATGGCGGTACGCGCTTCCCCGGTGCGAGGTATGGCAATATTGCTGAGAAGGATATCAATCTGAAAGTGGCACTCAAACTTGGCGAACTGATAGAGAAACGAATGCCCGAAATAAAGGTGGTCTACACTCGTACTTCGGATATAATGTTTTCGAGTGTTCTCTCCGAGGATTTGCAGGCACGCGCCGATATTGCCCATCGCAACAAGGGTGACCTCTTCATATCGATACACTCCAATGCTCATCGCAATAGCGAGGTACGCGGTGTCGAAACGCTGATTATGGGTGAGAGCTCGATGGAGCAACGCGCAAATCAGAACTCGCTATATCTCAATAATAAAGAGGAGCTGCTCGATATGTCCGACCAGAAGACTGCTGCGATAGTTCGTGCCTACATTCAAAACTTGCAATTCACATACGGCGAGTATAGCGAGATGATGGCTCGACTTATTCAGGAGGAGTATGCCAAACTCGGTTACAATAATCGAGGCGTGCGTAAGCAGCCGTTGAAGGTGTTATATGCTACCGATATGCCGAGTGTGCTGACCGAGATAGGTTTTATGTCCAACCCTGCGGAGTTGAAATATATCACCTCGGAAAAGGGACAGAAAGATATCACGGAGGCTATATTTCGTGCGGTGAAGCAGTATGTCGAGAATGTTCGCCGTTTACTGCTTTTAGATAGTACAGCTGCGCCTCAAACGCCAACTGCCGAGCCTCAAAAAGCAAAGGAGGAGGAGAAGCCAAAGCCAAAGGCTAAGCCTCAGCCTCAGCAGACAGTAAAGCGTTATGCCATACAGCTGATGGCGAGTGTCAAGCGTATTCCGACCGACCATCCGGAGCTGAAAAGCCTTCGCGGAAAGGTGTGGGTATTGGAGGGTGCAGGCTCGCTCAAATATAAATATTGCTATGGCGATTTCGCCGATAAGGCCACCGCGCAGGGGCATATCGAGGGCGTTCGCAAGGAGTTTCCGCAGGCATTTATCATAACATACGACAAATAATAACAAAAAATAGTTTGAAAATGAAGATGAGAAAAGAGGTAAAGATTGGAATTTATGCAGTAGTGATATTGCTCTCTGCTTGGGCGGGTATTCGCTTTTTGAGTGGATTGGATGTGTTTGGTCGCACTCGCAACTACACGGCTCACTACGAGCAGGTTAATGGTTTGCAGGATGCCGCCGCTGTAGTTATCAACGGCGTAAAGGTCGGTCAGGTTACAGGCGTGAAGCTGAATGTAGAACAGGGTGGTGTGGATGTAAATCTTTCGGTAAGCAAAGATTTCGACATTCCGACCGACTCGAAGGCTTTGATGTTCAGCGCAGGTTTGATGGGTGGTAAGTCTATCGAAATCAAACTTGGCGAGGCAACCGAATATCTCAAAAATGGTGACTCTATCCAGACTGGTGTAACGCTCGACATGTTCGACACCTTGGCAAATGAGTTGGGCGATATCAAGGCGCGTGTAGCAACCCTGCTCGACAACCTCAACCAGACCGTTTCGGGCGTGGATAGTCTTATTGACGACAACTCGAAAAACCTCACAAAGACCGTTGCAAGTCTTAACGCAGTTATGGCAGACTTGAAGAAGTCGAACATCATCGGCAATATCGATGGTTTCTGCGCTACACTCAACCAGAATGGTGCGAAGTTGGATAGCATCATCACCGATATCAACTCGGTAACTCACGCCTTGAACGAACAGCAGAGTGGCGAGAAGTTGGCTCAGGCTATTGCAGAGGTTAATACCTTATTGGCAAAGATTAACAGCGGCAGTGGCTCTATCGGCAACCTCGTATCTGACGAGAAGTTGTATAAGGAGTTGGCACAGGCATCGCAGAATTTGTCGGCATTGTTGGCCGACTTGAAGGAGAATCCGAAGCGTTATATCAATGTAACCGTTTTCGGCAAAAAAACCTACGAGGAGAAGCAGGCAGACAAGGCTGCAAAGGCTGCCGACAAAGCGAAGAGAAAGGCAAATAAATAATTGACAATTGACGAATTGACAATTGACAGTTAAAGGTATTTTTGTTTAGGCCTGCGGCGCACCCTTAATAGCCATTACTAGCCCTTATTAGCCCTTAAAAAGTTGCGCCTTGACCACGGTCAGAGTTCAGAAAACAAAATGAAGACGGTAATTTACCCACATAATTTCGAGGCGAAGATTGGTTTTACGACCATTCGGGAGCAAGTTGTTGCATTGTGTACGATGCAGCACGCTCGCGAACTGCTCGAAGGCGAGGGATTTACCGCTGTTCACAAGGAGATTGCACGCCGACACTCCTTAGCAGAGGAGATGCGACAGATTCTACTCTCCGAGCGAGAGGCTCCGACTGACGAATTTTACGACATCGCCGAGATTGTCGAAAAGGCAAAGGTCGAGGGTACATTCTTGGAGGTTGCAGAGGTTGTGCAGTTGGGTAAGGCGTTGATTTCGGCGGGCGACTTTGTGCAGTTCTTGCACAAGAGCAACGCCGAGCAATATCCCACTCTCACCACACTTGCAAAACCTGTCAAGGCGTTGTGGAATATCGTTGCGGATATTCGCCGCATTATTGACGACAAGGGAGTTGTTCGCGATGGTGCATCGGAGGAGTTGCGCCAAATCAGGGCGCAAATACGCCGCCATGAGGGGCAGGTGTCGAAGCGACTACAAGCGATTTTGCAGTCGGCAAAATCGAGTGGCATAGTCGAGAGCGACGCTTCGATTTCGATTCGCGAAGGTCGAGCCGTAATTCCCGTTACGGCAGCAAATAAGCGCAAACTAAACGGCTTTATCCACGACGAGTCGGCTACGGGAAAAACCTTCTATGTCGAGCCTGCCGAGGTTGTGGAGTTGAACAATATGTTGCGCGAATTGGAGTACGAGGAGCGCAGGGAGATTGTCCGCATCCTGACCGCCTTTACCGATGTGGTGCGTGCCGATATAGGCGATGTGGAGCGCACCGAGGAGTTCATGTCAGTGGTTGATGCAGTACGCGCCAAGGCCCGTTGGGCAATCGAAAATGGCGCAGGGCGACCAATTATGTCGGAGGATAGCCGCTTGGTACTCCATACGGCAAAGCACCCTCTCTTGTCGCAGTCGCTCAAACGCCAAAAGCGTACAATCGTTCCGCTTGATGCCGAGTTGGACAATGCAAGGCGCATACTTGTTATATCGGGACCAAATGCGGGCGGAAAATCGGTGTGCCTCAAAACAATAGGTCTGTTGCAGTATATGTTCCAATGCGGCTATCCGATTACCGCATCGGAGGCGAGCGAACTGCCCGTATTCAACAAAATATACATAAATATCGGTGATGAACAATCCATTGACAATGACCTCTCGACCTACTCTTCGCACCTCTTGAATATGAAAGCGATGGTGGCAGGGGCAGACGCAAAGACTCTGGTTTTAATTGACGAGTTCGGTTCGGGAACGGAGCCGGTAATTGGCGCAGCCATTGCCGAGGCGATACTCGAAAAGTTGGTAGCGAGTGGCTGCTATGGTGTTATCACTACCCACTACTCCAACATAAAATACTACGCCTCAAATCACGAAGGCGTAACAAACGGAGCGATGATGTTCGATGTTCAGAATATCCGCCCGCTGTTCCGCTTGGAGTGTGGCAAACCGGGAAGTTCGTTTGCGATAGAGATTGCTCGCAAGATTGGTCTTTCCGAGGATATTATCGCCTCGGCAAAGGAGAAGGCAGGTTCGGAACATATAGACCTCGAAAAGCAACTGCGAGAGGTGGCTCGCGACAAGCACTATTGGGCGCAGAAGCGTGAGCGCATACGCCAAACCGACCGCAAGGTCGAGGAGATGGAGCAGGTGCTGAGCGAGAAACTATCGAATATTCGCGAGGAGCGCAACCGCATTATTCACGAGGCAAAAGCACAGGCAAAGGAGTTGGTAGCCGAGGCTAATCGCCAAATCGAAAATACAATCAAGGGTATTCGCGAGGCACAAGCCGAGAAGGAGCAGACAAAGTGGCTACGCCGCGAGTTCGAGGAGTTCCGCGAAGAGATTGAGGCGGATAACTCCGAAGCAAATGAGCGCATTGAGCGTGAAATGGAGCGACTTCGCCGCCGTCAGCAGAGGCGTGAAGAGCGCAAAAATAACCCTGCCGAGCCTAAACAAGAGGTTGCGCAACCTACAAAAAAGGCTCTGCCATTGGAGGTCGGAGCAAAGGTGCGCCTTATGGGGCAGAATGGCGTGGGTGTAGTGAAAGAGATTCGTGGCAAGAGGACGCAAGTGGCATTTGGTGCTATTTTGACAACGGTCGAGGTGTCCCGTTTGGAGGTTATCTCCTCGGCAGAGTTCAAGCGAGCAACACGCCCTGAAACGCCACGCACGGTGATTTCGGCCGATATTTCGCAACGCCGACTCAACTTCACATCTTCGATTGATATTCGCGGTGAGCGTGTTATGGAGGCGTTGGAGAGAGTGCAGACCTTGGTCGATGATGCGCTTATGGTGGGCGTTAGCAGTGTAACCATTCTGCACGGCAAGGGTACGGGAGCCTTAAAAGAGGAGGTGCGCCGTTATCTTCGCTCGTTACCACAAGTAGCGAGTGCCGTAGATGACCACCCCGACAGAGGTGGCTCAGGCATAACAATAGTAACTTTCAAGGAGTAGAGAATGAAATACCTCCTTTCAGATATTGCGCGTATAGTTGGAGGTCGCCATATTGGGTGCGACTTGGAGGTTGCAATGGTGGCTACCGACAGCCGTTCCTATGCCTTGACGCACGACACCCTCTTTGTGGCAATGCAGGGTGTTAATCACGATGCACACGACCATATCGCAGAGGTTGCGGAGCGAGGTATCAAGGCTTTTATGGTGGAGCGCGAAATCGACCTCGCAGAGGGGTTTGGTGCGGTTGTAGTCGAAAATTCATTGGTGGCATTGCAGGCTCTGGCAGCACACCATCGCAACCAATTCAAAGGTACGGTAGTAGGTGTTACGGGCTCAAACGGCAAGACCACCGTTAAGGAGTGGATTGCGCAGTGCGCACCGCACGATGCAAAGATTTTCCGTTCGCCACGCAGCTACAACTCGCAGTTGGGAGTGGCGTTGTCGCTCCTTATGTTGGATAACTCGTACGATGTGGCGATTATCGAGGCAGGAATATCGCAAAAGGGCGAAATGGAGCGACTCTACAAGATGGCTCAACCCGATATGGTGATTTTTACCTCGATAGGTGATGCCCACGAGCAGGGTTTCTCTTCGTTGGAGGAGAAGATTGACGAAAAGGTAATCTTGGCACAGACCGCAGCCGATATAATATACCACTCGGCATACGCTCCGTTGGCAGAGGTTGTCGAAAAGCGATTTGACAATCGCAACCTTGTCGATGCCGCCACTACGGCACAAGTGCCACAGATGACCGACAAGGCATCTCAGCGCAATGCCGAGATTGTTGCAGCATTTTTTGCCGAAATGGGGTATGAGATGCCCGACTTCTCGCAGTTGCAACCCGTAGCAATGCGTTTGGAGGTTAAGCAGGGTATCGACAATTCGATTATTATCGATGACTCATATAGTGCCGACCTCAATTCGTTATCCATTGCTCTCGACCATCTTCGTTCGGTAGCAGGTGGGCGCAAAACGATGCTTATCTTGTCGGATATCTTGCAGAGTGGCGATGAAAACATCTATGCAAAAGTTTTGCATATGGTGCGTGAAGCGGGCGTAGATACCTTTGTAGGCATTGGCGAGGGGTTGATGAAAGCGCGTAGCGAGTTTGGCGATGGCGCACTCTTCTTTGCATCGGCAGAGGAGCTTTTATCAAATATTTCCAAGTTGAATATCGCCAACTGCGCCGTACTGATAAAGGGTAATCGTGCCAGCCGCCTGGAGCGAATTTCGCACCGCTTGGAACAGCATAGCCATACCACCGTTTTGGAGGTTAATTTGCAGGCTATGGCTCGCAATATAAACTATTTCCGTTCGCAGATAGGTACTTCGACACGCCTTGTGGCTATGGTTAAGGCTTCGAGCTATGGGGCAGGTGAAACAGAGGTTGCGCAGATGTTACAAAAGCAGGGCGTAGCATACCTCGCAGTGGCATTTGCCGATGAGGGTGTAGCTCTGAGAGAGGGAGGTATTACGATGCCTATCGTGGTGCTGAATGCCGATGATGCAAGTTTCGATACGATGATTGCCCACTCGCTCGAACCAGAAATATACTCGTTCCGTTCGCTCGCATCGTTTGTGCAAGCAGTGGAGCGTGCCGGCGAGCGCAACTACCCTATACACCTGAAAATTGATAGCGGCATGCACCGCCTCGGCTTTGCAAAAGAGGATATTACGGAGCTATGCAAAAATCTTGCACAGGTTGCTCAGAGCGTGCGTGTAGCATCGATTTTTACCCATCTTTGCGTAGCAGACGACACTGCGCAAGACAACTTCTCGAAGGAGCAAATTGCAGCGTTCGACCATATCAGCACCGCCATTATAAAGACCTTGCCGTACCGCCCACTGCGCCATGCAGCAGCTTCGGAGGCGATGTTGCGATTCGAGGAGGCGCGATTCGATATGTGCCGTTTGGGTATCGGCTTATACGGTTTTTCGACAACCGCAGGCGAGGCGTTGGAGCCTGTTTCGACACTCCGCACTCGCATAGTGCAGATTCGCACCCTCCACGAGGGCGACACCGTAGGCTATGGTCGCAACGGCAAAATAGAGAAAGAGAGTCGTATCGCCACCATTCCTGTCGGTTATGCCGATGGCTTGAACCGCCACCTCGGAAATGGTGCGTGGGAGATGATTGTAGCGGGTAAGAGAACCAAAACAGTAGGTAATATCTGTATGGATAGTTGTATGATTGATATCACCGACATCGAGGGTGTCGAGGAGGGCGATATTGTAGAGATATTCTCTGCCGAGAAGGGCAATACCGCAGCAGATATGGCGGCTGTGCTTGGCACAATACCTTATGAGATTCTAACCTCGGTGGCAAAACGAGTAAAGCGAATTTACATAAATGAGTAAAGGCACACTATATTTAATACCTTGTCCTATCTCGGAGGATACATTGCCCTACGATGTAACCCCCGAAGGAAATCGCAATGTTATAACCTCGCTCGACTACTTTATAGTTGAAAATCTCCGTTCGGCACGCCGCTTCTTGTCGAAGGCGGGGTTGTCGGGCAAGATTGACGAGTTGGAGTTTGACGAGTTGAGCGAACACACCACCTCGCCACGCGATGTGGAGCGTATGGTGGCAAAAATCAAGGCCAGTCGCTCGGCAGGTGTAATCTCCGAAGCGGGCGTTCCTGCCGTTGCAGACCCCGGACAACTCGTTGTCGAGGCGTGTCATCGCGCAGGTATCCGCGTAGTGCCGTTGGTTGGTCCATCTTCGATTATTATGGCAGTTATGGCATCGGGATTGAGTGGTCAATCCTTCGCTTTCAACGGCTATCTCCCCGTAAAAGAGCCTGAGCGCACTCGCGCAATTAAGCGTTTGGAGAGCCGAGCCGTTGCCGAGCATCAATCACAACTATTTATCGAAGCACCATACCGCAATGTAAAATTGGCGGAGCAGATTATCGCTTCGTGCGGGGCGCAGACAAAGCTCTGTGTCGCCTGCGATATAACATCAAAAGAGGAGTATATCCGCACTGCCTCCATTGCCGAGTGGCGCAAAATAGGACTGCCCGACATCAACAAGCGACCTACGATATTTATCATTGGGGCGTAAATTGTAATTTTTTTTGAAATAAAATAGCACTAAATGGTATATTATGCAGATTTTTTGCTATATTTGCACCACGGAAAATTGAGATGTATATGTTGAACCATACTTCGAACTACTTTTTTTATTTTTACTTCTTTTCTTGCGAATAGGAGCGGTAGTTGGTGTATGTATGTAAGACATAATGATTTAGACCGCTCCTAAGAATGGGGGCGGTTTTTTATTGAACAGAGAAAATTAACTTTTTAAATGTTTTACTATCTATAATGATAGAGAGAAACCTATAAGTATGAAGAAGGTTGCAATACAGGGATATCGAGGCAGTTTCCACCATATTGTGGCGGAGGGAATCGAGGGTGGCGAGGTCGAAATTCTCGCTTGTGATACCTTTCGAGAGGTGGCACACGCCGTTGAGCAGCGCACAGTGGATTATGGCATTATGGCGATTGAAAACTCCATTGCCGGCTCGATACTTCCCAACTACAATATTTTACAGAGCTGCAATGTTCGCATTACGGGCGAAGCCTACTTGCGTATTCGCCAAAATCTGATGGTTAATCGCGGAGTGCAGTTGGAGGATATTCGCGAAGTAGAGTCGCATCAGATGGCACTCTTGCAGTGTACCGACTACCTCGACAAACATCGCTGGCAGCTTATCGAGAGTGCCGATACAGCATTGAGTGCAGCACAACTCCAAGCGAGTGGCTCACGCACTAAGGCTGTTATAGCGAGCTCGTTGGCGGCCGAACTATTCAACCTCGATATTGTTGCACCCGACATCCACACTACACGCGACAACTACACCCGTTTCCTACGCCTCGACTACTGCGACCGAAGCATTAGTGAACCAAAACCTTGCGAGGGTAGCGGCAAAGCATCTCTCTACTTCAAAATCCACAATACGGCGGGCTCTCTATACGATACACTCGGCTGTTTCGAGGGGCTGAATCTCAATATGACAAAGTTGCAGTCCTATCCAATTCCTACCGAGCCTTGGCACTATATGTTTCATACCGATATGGAGTTCTCGGAGGGAGCATCTTTTGCTAAGGCGATAGAGCGACTGCGTGAGCGCGATGTAGAGGTGCATATCTACGGAATTTACCAGAAAGGGCAAGATTTATGAAAACGGTATACGACTTTGAATTAGCGGCTCGATTGGGCTCGGTTACCGAATACTACTTCTCGCGCAAGTTGCGCGAGATAGAGGAGATGCGCCTCGCAGGGGCAGATGTGCTCTCGCTCGGTATCGGCTCTCCCGACCTGCCTCCACACCCTTCGGTAGTGAAGCGACTTGCCGAAGAGTCTGCCAAGGCATCGACACATGGTTATCAATCCTATCGCGGTGCATCGGAGCTGCGCGGCGCACTCTCCGCATGGTATAAAACCCGCTTTGGCGTGGAGCTAAACCCCGAGAACGAGATATTGCCACTCATAGGCTCGAAAGAGGGCGTTATGCATACGGTGATGACCTATATCTCGAAGGGTGACAAGGTTTTGGTGCCAAATCCCGGTTACCCGACCTACTCTTCGGCAGTGCGACTTGCCGAGGGTGAGGTGATGGAGTATGCGTTGCGGGAGGATAATGGCTATATGCCCGACCTCTCAACACTTTCGACTGAGGGGGTAAAAATGATGATAATCAACTATCCGCATATGCCTACGGGCGCAGTGGCATCGAAGGAGGATTTGCAGAAGATTGTAGATTGGTGTCGCAAGCACAACATACTGCTCGTGAATGATAATCCGTATTGTTTCCTGCGCAACGATAATCCTATCTCGCTACTGTCGGTCGCCGGTGCAAAAGATGTTGCAATAGAGCTGAACTCGCTCAGCAAAAGCCACAATATGGCGGGGTGGCGTGTAGGTATGATTGGTGGTGCAAAGGAACGCATTGATGAGATTTTGCGTTTCAAGAGCAATATGGATTCGGGAATGTTTCTACCTTTGCAGTTAGCGGCTGCCACAGCACTCGGTTTGGGCGATGAGTGGTACGAGGCGCAGAACAAGGTCTATCGCTCGCGCGAAGTGTTGGCGATGCAGATAATGAATACACTCGGTTTGGAGTGCCGCCCAAATCAGGCGGGATTATTCTTGTGGGGCAGAGTTCCTGAGGGCGAAAATTGCTATGACTTCTGCGACAAGTTACTATACGATAAACATATATTTCTCACCCCCGGCGGAGTCTTTGGTTGTGAGGGCGAGAAGTATGTCCGCATAAGTCTTTGCGCTTCGGAGGAGATGTTGCAAAGAGTGCTTTGCAGAATTCAAAATGCAGAATTCAAAATGCAAAATTAAGAGTTATGAGAATTTGTATCATAGGTTTGGGTTTGATTGGAGGCTCGTTTGCCCTTGCACTGCGTAAGCACACGCTGGCGGAGCGCATCTTTGGCGTTGATGCTTCGCCTCGCAATGCCGCAAAGGCGTTGGAGTTGGGGTTGGTTGATGAGGTTGTGGAGTTCGACAAGTCGACAGAGGTCGCCGATATTATTGCCCTTGCAACCCCCGTGGATGTAATTCCACAGTTGGCTATTAAGTTGCTCAATCGCGTGAATGACAACCAGATAGTTATGGATATGGGCTCTACGAAGGAGGAGTTGTGTGAAGTTATCAGCCAACATCCTCGCCGCAATCGCTTTGTTGCCGCCCATCCGATGTGGGGTACAGAACATAGTGGTCCCGAAGCGGCTGTGGAGGGGGCTTTTGCAGGTTGCAATACCGTACTTTGCGAGGTGGAAAACTCAGACAAAAAGGCGGTTGAAACAATCGAAAATATCTTCACGGCAATAGGCATGAAGATTATGCATATGTTGCCTGCACAGCACGATACGCATGCTGCCTATGTGAGTCATATATCGCACATTACATCGTTTATTCTCGCTACTACGGTACTTGAAAAGGAACGCGAAAGCGACACGATTCTCAACCTCGCGGGTGGAGGTTTCGAGAGTACGGTACGACTTGCAAAGTCCTCGCCCGATATGTGGATACCTATATTGATGCAGAATAAATATAATGTACTCGATGTTTTGCGTGAGTACATTCACCAACTCGAAATCTTTCGCAAAGCCCTCGAAAAGAATAATCGCGAGGAGATACGGCAGACTATCGAACGCGCAAATACAATTCGTAAAATTTTGGATAAAAAATAGATATAGCTATGAAACTGAACAGACCTTTGATTATATCGGGACCTTGTAGTGCCGAGAGTGAAGAACAAGTGCTCGCAACAGCACAAGCACTTGCAGCAACAGGCAAGATTGATATCTTCCGTGCAGGCGTATGGAAGCCGCGCACCAAGCCCGGAACATTCGAGGGTGCAGGCGTGGAGGCTCTGCCATGGCTTGTCAAGGCGAGGGAAGTTACAGGTATTCCTATGGCTACCGAGGTGGCAAATGCTAAACATGTGGAGAGCGCATTGGAGTATGATATAGATGTGTTGTGGATTGGTGCGCGTACTGCCGCAAACCCATTCTCGATGCAGGAGGTTGCTGAGGCTCTGCGCGGAACAGAGAAGATGGTTTTTGTGAAGAATCCTGTGAATGTAGATATCGATTTGTGGTGTGGTGCTGTGGAGCGCCTTGCCGTGTGCGGCATTAAGAATATAGGCCTAATTCATCGCGGATTTTCGGGATTTGGAGCAGGTCAGTTGCGCAATGCGCCGATGTGGCATCTCGCCTTGGAGATGAGAAGAAGAAATCCTGAATTACCGATTATCTGCGACCCTTCGCATATATGCGGTTGTCGCGACTTTATCGCCGATATTGCACAGCAGGCGGCCGATTTGAACTACGATGGTCTGATGATTGAGAGTCATATCAACCCTGCCGAGGCGTGGAGCGATGCCAAGCAGCAACTTACACCGGATGCACTTAGCGCCCTGCTCGATGGCGTCAAATGGCGTGCAGGCGAGTCCTCGTCAGAGTCTTTCCAGACAGCCTTGATGGGCCTGCGCGAGCAGATAGATAGCCTCGATCGCGAGATTTTGCAACTCCTATCCGAGCGAATGAAGGTGGCTGAGAATATCGGCCGTATCAAGCGAGAGAACGATGTGCGCATCTTGCAGGCTGTGCGTTGGGAGGATATCGTGGAGCGAGCATTGGCACGCAGCGAGTCGCTCGGATTGAGCGAGTACTTCCTGCGTACAGTACTCGATGCGATACATGTCGAGAGTATCGACCGCCAGAATAGAGTGATGAACGAGTAGTGCGAGAACTTCTAACAAGACTTTTTCAACAAAAAGAGCGTGTCCAAAATGAAGTGACCCCAAAAGTTTGGACAAAAAACTTTTGGGGTTTCTTTATGCGCAAAAAACACGATTACGGAGCATTGCTCAAATATATGAGGATGCTCGAAGAAGGTTATTCTATTCGTTACCTTCACTTGA
>JAZSOV010000123.1:0-17875 GCA_045537095.1 Alistipes sp. | reverse complement strand
ACAGCGATATTGACGGTTGTAATGTTCACGCCTTCCGCAAGGAGTCCGGACGCCGCTTGTGGCACGAAGCACCTGCCGAGGCGGATATTGTTGTAGGAGTACCCGACTCTTCGTTGTCGGCGGCTATGGGTTATGCCGAGGGGAGGGGTATTCCGTACGAAATGGGACTTATCAAGAATAAGTATATAGGTCGTACCTTTATCCAACCTTCGCAGGCATTGCGCGAGAAGGGCGTAAAGATGAAGTTGTCGGCTATTCGCTCGATTGTAGAGGGCAAACGCATCGCTCTGATTGACGACTCGATAGTTCGCGGAACAACCTCCAAGCGCATTGTTACGATGTTACGCGAGGCAGGGGCAAAGGAGGTACATGTGCGTATCGTTAGCCCTACGATGACACACCCTTGTTGCTATGGTGTGGATACCACAACGCTCGATGAGTTGATTAGTGCAAAACATTCTGTTGAGGAGACTTGCAAGATTATCGGTGCCGACTCGCTGGCGTTTATGTCGGTTGAGGAGTGTTTGGCATCATCGAATGGCAAGTGCAAGAAGATGTGCTTCGCATGCTTTGATGGCAAGTACCCTACACCTATGACACACGACATTTCGGAAATTAACAAGAAAAAATAGATACAATTATGGCAGTAAATTACGAAAAAGCGGGCGTTAACCTCGAAGCAGGTTACGAGGTTGTACGCCGAATCAAACAACATGTGGCATCGACCAACCGCTTGGGTACAATGGGTAATATCGGTGCTTTTGGTGGTATGTTTGACCTTGCAGCTCTCAATGTCAAAGAGCCTGTGCTGGTCAGCGGAACCGATGGCGTAGGTACAAAGTTGAAGTTGGCATTCGCAATGGATAAGCACGATACCATCGGCATTGATGCCGTTGCGATGTGTGTGAATGATGTCTTGGCACAGGGTGCCGAGCCGTTGTTTTTCCTCGACTATGTAGCACTCGGTCATAATATCCCTGCAAAGGTTGAGGCTATCGTAGCAGGAGTTGCTGAGGGTTGCCGTCAGGCAGGTTGTGCGCTGATTGGTGGTGAGACTGCCGAGATGCCGGGAATGTACGAAGACGGTGAGTACGATATCGCAGGCTTCACTTGCGGTGTTGTTGAGAAGTCGCAACTCATTGATGGCTCGAAGGTTAAGGTTGGCGATGTACTTATTGGTATTGCATCGAGTGGTGTTCACTCGAACGGTTTTTCGCTTGTTCGTAAGGTGTTGGCTGACAACAACCTCGACTTGAACGCAAAGTACGAGGAGTTGGGCGACCGCACTTTGGGTGAGGCACTGCTCTGCCCTACACGCATCTATGTAAAGCAGGTGTTGGAGGTTGTTCGCAACTGCGATGTTCACGGCATCTGCCACATCACGGGTGGTGGTTTCGATGAGAATATCCCACGCATCCTGCACGATGGTCAGGGCTTGCACATAAACGAGGGCTCGTGGGAAATTTTGGGTGTCTTTAAGTTGCTCGAAAAGTATGGTAATATCCCTCATCGTGAGATGTTTAACATCTTCAATATGGGCGTAGGAATGGTTATCGCACTCGACGAGAACGAGGCTCAGAAGGCTCTCGACATCTTGGCTGCTGCCGGCGAGAAAGCCTCGATTATTGGTCGTGTAACAGGCGAGGAGGGCGTAGTCATTGAGTAATATGGTGCAGATAGCAATTTTTGCATCGGGTGAAGGCTCAAACTTAGAGGCTATTGTTACGGCTTGTGAGCGTGGGGAGTTGGCTGCCGAGGTGGCACTCATTGTCTGCGATAAGCCGAGTGCAAAGGCTGTGCAGAGAGCTGCACAGCATGGCATAGAGTGTTTTGCCTTTTCACCAAAGGAGTATGGCTCGAAGGCGGAGTACGAGGCCGAGATTGTGGCCCGACTCGATGAGAAAAAAGTCGAGTTGGTCTGCTTGGCCGGATATATGCGTATTGTGGGCGATACATTGCTACGAGCCTATGGCGGTCGTATAATCAACATTCATCCGTCGTTGTTGCCTGCATTTCGTGGTGCAAATGCAGTGGAGCAGGCTTTGGAATATGGTGTGAAGGTCTTTGGCATTACCATTCACTATGTTGATGAAACATTGGATGGTGGAAAGATTATTGCGCAGCGCGCTTTCGACTACGATGGCAATAGTGCCGAGGAGGTGCATAGCATAGGTCATAAGATTGAGCACACGCTCTATGTCGAGACCATAAAGAGTTTGATTGAAAAACAGAATAAATAGTATATAAGAGAGATGAGAGCATTGGTTAGTGTAAGCGACAAGACAGGCTTGGTTGAGTTTGTCAGCGGTTTGCAGTCGCTGGGCTGGGAGATTATCGCTACGGGCGGTACACAGAGCCTTTTGGAGAAGAATGGAGTTAAGACTATCGGTATCAGCGAGGTTACGGGCTTCCCTGAAATTTGCGATGGTCGCGTTAAGACCTTGCACCCAAAGGTGCATGGCGGTTTGTTGGCTCGCCGCGATTTGGAGAGCCACTTGGAGGCGTTGCGCGAGAATGGTATAGAGTTTATCGATATGGTATGCGTAAACCTCTACCCTTTCCGTCAGACTATCGCCAAGGAGGGCGTTGAGATGGCAGAGGCTATCGAAAATATCGATATCGGTGGTCCTTCGATGTTGCGTTCGGCTGCGAAGAACTACAAAGATGTAACCGTAGTCTGCGATCCTGCCGACTATGCACAGATTCTCGATGAGATTAAGGCAGAGGGCAATACAAAGGTTGAAACCCGTTTGCAACTCTCGGCAAAGGCTTATACTCATACCGCAGAGTATGATATGTGCATCGCAACCTATATGCGCAAGCAGGCAGGTTTGTCGGAGAAGTTGTTCTTGGAGTTTGACGAGCAACAGTCGTTGCGCTATGGCGAAAACCCTCACCAGTCGGCGAAATTCTATCGCGACAATTCGACCACTCACTTCTCGTTGGCTTATGCCGAGCAGCTAAATGGCAAGGAGCTTTCGTACAACAATATTCAGGATGCAAATGCTGCCCTAAATATCGTTCGCGAGTTTGAGGAGCCTTTCTGCGTGGCATTGAAGCACATGAATCCTTGCGGTGCAGCGATAGGAGCTGACGCAATGGAGTCTTGGACACGCGCTTACGAGGCCGACACAAAGAGTATCTTCGGCGGTATCGTAGCTCTCAATCGTGAGGTTACTGCAGAGGTGGCTCTCGGAATGAAGCCTATCTTCTTGGAGATTGTTATGGCTCCATCGTTCACCCCTGAGGCTCTCGAAATTCTCTGCGCAAAGAAGAATTTGCGTGTCTTGAAGGTCGATATGACTCGTACTAACGATATTCAAAATCAGTATATTAGCGTAAATGGCGGTCTGCTTGTTCAGCACCTCGACACCACCACAAAGGAGGTTGTAGCCGATATGTGCGTAACCGAAGCAAAGCCGACAGAGGAGCAGCTTACCGATATGAACTTCGGCTGGCGCATTGTTAAGCATGTTAAGTCGAACGCTATCGCAGTTGTGAAGAATGGCGCAACATTGGGTGTTGGTGCAGGTCAGATGAATCGTGTAGGCTCTGCCGAGATTGCTCTGAAACAGGCACAGGCAGCAGGTCACACCGAGGGATTGGTACTCGCATCGGACGGCTTCCTTCCATTTGATGACACCGTAGCATTTGCTGCCGAGTATGGCGTTACCGCTATTGTTCAGCCTGGTGGCTCAGTTCGTGATGAGGATTCAATTAAGAAGGCTAACGAACTCGGTATCACGATGTTGTTTACCGGCATGCGCCACTTTAAACATTAGTGGACTGCCACTAATGTTTAATTGATAATTAACAATTGAAAATTGATAATCATCAAAATATATTATCAAAAATACCTATAATTGTCAATTGTCAACTATCAATTGTCAATTAAAAACAGAGTTTTTTATGAGAGTTTTAGTCGTTGGTTCGGGAGGTCGTGAGCACGCTATTGTCGATGCGTTGTTCCGTTCGCCGAGCGTTGATAAGATATATTGCGCACCCGGAAATGCGGGTATTGCCCAGCAGGCGGAGTGCGTAGCGATTAAAGATACCGAGGTCGAGAAGTTGAAGGCGTTTGTCAAGGAGAACGCTATCGACTTGACCGTAGTAGGCCCTGAGGCTGCTTTGGCGGTGGGTATTGCCGATGAGTTCCGCAAGGAGGGACTTAAAATTTTCGGTCATACGAAGTCGGCTGCCCGCATCGAAACCTCGAAGGAGTTTGCCAAGGAGCTGATGGCGAAGTATGATATCCCGACTGCGGGATACAAGGCGTTCGACAATTACGATGAGGCGGTAGCCTATGTCGAGGCTCGCCCATTGCCTGCGGTGCTTAAATATGACGGTTTGGCAGCAGGTAAGGGCGTTGTGATTGCCGAGACGATGGACGAGGCTCGCGAGGCGTTGCGCGATATGCTCCTCGATGACCGCTTTGGCAAAGGTCGTGTTGTTGTGGAGGATTATCTCGAAGGTCCGGAGTTCTCGTTGATGTGCTTTGTCGAGGGCGAGAATGTCTACCCTATGCCTGTGGCACAAGACCACAAACGCGCCTATGATGGCGACAAAGGTCCTAATACGGGCGGTATGGGAGCATACACCTCGTTGCCGTTTATCACCGATGAGGACTTGGCGTTTGCAATGGAGCGTGTGATGCGCCCAACTGCAAAGGCTATGGTTGCAGAGGGCTGTCCGCTTACGGGAGTTCTCTATGGCGGTTTGATGAAAACGGCTGACGGTGTGAAGGTTATCGAGTTTAACGCTCGCTTTGGAGATCCAGAAACAGAGGTTGTTCTGCCGTTGATTGATAGCGATATCGCCAATGTGTTTGAGGCTGTTGCTACGGGCGTTGAGCCTGCACCTATCGTGTGGAGCAAGGCGGTTACGCTCGGTATCGTTCTCGCATCGAAGGGCTATCCGGGTGACTATGCCAAGGGCTACCCTATTCGTGGCACCGAGAATGTTGATGGTACGGTATTCCACATGGGTACAGCTGTTAAAGATGGCGAGTTGGTAACAAATGGTGGTCGTGTGCTGTTTGTTGTAGCAAAGGGCGCAACTCTTGCCGATGCACACCACAAGGCTAACGAGGAGGTTGCAAAAATAGAGTGCGAAAACCTTTTCCACCGTACAGATATCGGTCATAAAGCATTTAAGTAGTTGAAAATATGGGAAATATCATAGATGGAAAACAACTGTCGTTGCGCTTGAAGGGTGAGATGGCAGAGGAGGTTAAGGCGTTGGAGGCGAAGTATGGTCGCGTACCTTCTTTGGCGGTAATCTTGGTAGGCGAAAATCCTGCAAGCCAATCTTATGTACGTGGCAAAATTAAGGCTGCGGGCGAGGTCGGTATCAGGAACGAACTTATTACAATGCCTGCCGACACTACCGAGGAGACTCTTTTGGCGGAGATTGAGCGACTCAATGCCGATGAGCTGACCGATGGCGTATTGGTGCAGTTGCCTTTGCCAAAACATATTGACGAGGAGCGCGTGATTGACGCTATTGCATTCGAGAAGGATGTCGATGGCTTCCACCCTGCTAATGTCGCTAATTTGTGGCTCGGAAAGCCTTGTATCGTGCCTTGCACACCAAAGGGCGTTATGCAGATGATTGCCGAGTGCGGTTTCGATGTAGCGGGCAAAAAGGCAGTTGTGGTAGGTCGTAGCAATATCGTAGGCAAGCCGATGGTTAAGTTGCTGCTCGATGCCAATGCAACGGTTACAATCGCTCACTCGCGCACAAAGGATTTGGGCGCAGTGTGTCGTGAGGCGGATATTCTGGTCGCTGCCGTAGGTCGCAAACACCTTATCACTGCCGATATGATTAAGCCGGGTGCTATCGTGATAGATGTGGGTGTAAATCGTGACCCAGAAACGGGCAAGTTGTGTGGTGATGTTGATACTGCCGCAGCACAAGAGGTTGCATCGTACATCACCCCCGTACCGGGTGGCGTAGGTCCGATGACGATTACTATGCTTATGAAGAATACGATAGAATGTTATCTGAATAGGATTGTTAAATAAATAATATAACTAACTATGATTGAAAGATATAGCAGAAAGGTTATGCGTGATGTTTGGACCGAGCAGAACAAATTTAGCGCATACCTCAAAGTTGAGATTCTCGCTTCGGAGGCGTGGAGCAAATTGGGCGTAGTGCCTGCCGAAGATGTTGAGAAGTTGTGGGCGAAGGCATCGTTCTCGATTGACCGTATCAAGGAGATTGAGGAGCAGACTCGCCACGATGTTGTGGCATTCACTCGTGCCGTATCGGAGACTCTCGGCGAGGAGCGTAAGTGGGTACACTACGGCTTGACCTCTACCGATGTTGTAGATACTGCAAACGGTTATCTTCTCCGTCAGGCAAACGAAATCCTTGAAAAGGATTTGGAGGCATTCTTGGCTGTTTTGAAGCGCCGTGCTTTGGAGTTCCGCAACACCCCATGTATCGGTCGTACACACGGTATCCACGCCGATATCACCTGCTTCGGTTTGAAGTGGGCGTTGTGGTACGAGGAGATGAAGCGCAATATCGAGCGTTTCCGCACCGCTGCGCGTGGCGTAGAGGTTGGTAAGATGAGTGGTGCTGTGGGCAACTTCGCAAATATCCCGCCTATGATTCAGGACTATGTTTGCGAGAAGTTGGGTATCGACAGCGCAAATGTTTCGACACAGGTTATTCAGCGTGACCGCCACGCCTACTATATTGCTACTCTTGCAGTTATCGCATCTTCGTTGGAGCAGATGGCTCTCGAAGTTCGTAACTTGCAGCGTACCGAGGTACACGAGGTCGAGGAGGCTTTCGGCAAGGGACAGAAGGGTTCGAGTGCAATGCCTCACAAGCGTAACCCAATCTCTTCGGAGAATATCTGCGGTTGCGCTCGTGTGATGCGTGGCTATATGGCTACTGCTTGCGAGAATGTTGCTTTGTGGCACGAGCGCGATATTTCGCACTCGGCAACCGAGCGTATTATCCTGCCTGATGCTACCGAGTTGCTCGACTATATGCTCAACCGCTTTATGGGTATCTTGGACAACCTCGTAGTATTCGAGGATGTGATGATGGAGAATATCTACCGCACTCGCAAGGTTATCTTCGCACAGCGCGTTATGAACGCCTTGATTGACAAGGGCTTCTCGCGTGAGGAGGCTTACGACACCGTACAACCTGTGGCTATGCGTGCAATGGCTGAGCGCGCCGACTATCAGGAGTTGCTTGCTGAGAACGAGAAGGTTATGTCAAAACTCACTCGCGAGGAGTTGGATTCGTGCTTCACCTTGGAGTACTACCTCAAAAATGTGGATTATATCTTCCAGCGAGCAGGTATTATCGAGTAATACATCAATATTATAGATAGAAATCCGCACAATTATGTGCGGATTTCTATTTTTTTATTACCTTTGTAGGTAATAAAGTAAAACCAATTTATAAACAAAACTATCATGAAGAGAATTTTTACATTGTTTGTTGCGCTGGCAATGGCGTGTGTTGTTTGTGCTGCCGAGTGTGTTATCGTGCCACGACCTGTATCGTTTGAGCCTCAAAAAGGCAAGGTAACGCTTAACTCGAAGAGCGTTGTATATGTGACAGATAAGTCGCTTGTGCGCCCTGCTACTATTTTCTGCTCCTATGTTGCAGCCGAGAAGGGTTTGCAGCTCTCGGTGGTTGAGAGCCAACCAAAGGGCAAGGGCGTTATTTCGCTCTCGATTGACAAGTCGCTCGCAACGGAGGAGTATCTGCTCGATGTAACTGAAAATGGCATTGTAATCAAGGGTGGTAGCGAGAAAGCTGTGTTTTATGGTTTGCAGAGCTTGCGTCAGTTGGTATTCCATACAAAGGGCAAGGGCAAGGCTGTTGTGAAGTGTGCAACGGTTAAGGATAAACCTCACTTCGGTTATCGTGGCGGTATGCTCGATGTTTGTCGCCATATATTCAATATGGATGAGGTGAAGAAGTATATCGATATTCTTGCTCTTCACAAGATGAACCGCTTCCATTGGCATTTGACCGAGGATCAGGGTTGGCGTATTGAGATTAAGAAGTATCCTAATCTTACGAAGGTAGGCTCGATGCGCAAGGAGACTGCGGTCTATACCACAAACCCTAAAAATGGTCGCACAATGATTAGTGGCTACGATGGTAAGCCACATGGAGGTTTCTTCACACAAGAACAGGTACGCGAGATTGTGCGTTATGCATCAGATCGCTATATCGAGGTTATCCCTGAGATTGATATGCCGGGACATATGGTGGCTGCGTTGGCATCATACCCGGAACTCGGCTGTACAAAGGGACCATACGAGGTGCGAAAGACTTGGGGTATTTCGAAAGATGTGTTGTGCGCAGGTCGTGAGGAGACTTTCGAGTTTGTAGAGGGAGTGCTTGCCGAGGTTGTAGAGTTGTTCCCATCGAAGTATATCCATATAGGTGGCGATGAGGCTCCAAAGCATCGTTGGAAGGCTTGTCCTGAGTGTCAAAAGCGTATCAAGGAGGAGGGCTTGAAGGATGAATACGAGTTGCAGAGCTACTTTATGCATCGCGTAGAGAATTTCTTGGCAAAGCACGACCGTAGCGTTATCGGTTGGGATGAAATTCTCGATGGCGGTATCTCCAAGACTGCTACTATTATGGCTTGGCGCGGTCCTCATCGTGGAATTAAGGCTGCACAGTTGGGCAACAAGGTTATTATGACGCCAAAGACACACTGCTACCTCGACTACTGTCAAACAAGCGACAGAGTGGCAAATGGCGAGCCTATCTGCGGAGGTCGCAACGGAAAACGCATAATCACATTGCGCAAATCCTATTCGCTCGATCCGTACGACCAATTGAATGAGGAGGAGAGAAAACTTGTTATTGGTGTGCAGGGTAATATGTGGACTGAGTATGTGGCTGACTTTGACCTTCTTCAACATATGATTTTGCCGCGTACAGCAGCTTTGGCTGAGGTGGGTTGGTCGTATGGTAATCAAGATTATGACGACTTTGCGCGTCGTATGCACTTGTTGCGCAAGTTGTACGATAAGTGCGGATACAAGTATGCTCCGTACTTCTTTAAAGGAATTGAATAAAGAGTGAAACTTTCATCACATACAATGCGCACAATCTCTATGCCTATGGGTATGGTGATTGGCGCATTGTTGTGTTATCCTATCGCAGCATTTGACGAGTGGTGTCAAGGTTTGTCTGCTCCATTCTTTATCTTTGCGATGCTGTTTTGTACTTTCTGCCGTGTGAATATACGCGATATGCGCCCTTCGTGGCTGCATTTGTGGCTTATGGTCGCACAGATTGTCGCTACGATGGTGG
Source organism: Alistipes sp. (assembly GCA_045537095.1). Taxonomy (GTDB): domain Bacteria; phylum Bacteroidota; class Bacteroidia; order Bacteroidales; family Rikenellaceae; genus Alistipes. The sequence continues at coordinate 8,566 of JAZSOV010000123.1, read as the reverse complement.
TCTATTATTTGTTGTGTCCATTGGGCGATACGGTGGCGCAAGGAGGTATGATTTGCGCCTTAGCTCCTATGGCTATGGGTGCGGTGGTTATTGCCGGTATGCTCGGCGCGAATGTCGCTACTATGGCAACTCATAGTCTCGTATGCAACTTGGCAATTGCCTTTATTGCCCCACCGCTGCTTTCGGCTTGGGGTAATGGCACTTGTACTATAATGGAGATTTTGGCGCGCGTAACACCTCTGCTGATTACACCATTTGTGGTCGCACAGCTGTGTAGATGGCTTACGCCAAAGGCGGCAAATTGGATAGGTACGCACGCAATGATATCTTTCTATTTGTGGTTAGGCTCGTTGGTGGTCATTATGGGCAAGACCGTACACTTTATTATCCAAAGTGGCACCGAATACCTTGTTTCCGAGATTATAATGGCTGCAGTGGCATTGGTGGTCTGTTTGGCGCAGTTTGGCATTGGGCGTTGGCTCGGCAAACGATATGGCGATGAGGCAGCAGGCGGACAAGCTCTCGGACAGAAGAATACGGTGTTAGCGATATGGCTTGCGCAGTCGTTCCTCAATCCAATTTCGAGCGTAGCACCTACGGCATATATTGTGTGGCAAAATATTGTTAATTCATACCAAATCTATAAGCACCGATGAAGATAGGCGATATCGAATTTCGCAAGGAGGCGTTGTTCCTTGCCCCGATGGAGGATGTAACCGACCCTTCGTTCCGCTATATCTGTAAGCGGTTCGGTGCGGATATGGTTACAACGGAGTTTATCTCCTCCGATGGGCTTATTCGTGATGCGTGGAAGTCGCGTGCAAAGTTGAATATCAACGACTTCGAGCGTCCTGTGGCGATTCAGATCTATGGTAATCAGATAGAGCCGATGGTCGAAGCTGCGCGCATTGCCGAGAGCGCCAATCCCGATATTATAGACATCAACTTCGGCTGTCCGATGAAGAAGATAGCTGGTCGCGGTGCAGGCTCTGGAATGATGCGCGATGTACCTTTAATGGTCGAGATGACACGACAGATTGTCGAAGCCGTTAAGAAGCCCGTTACAGTAAAGACTCGACTCGGTTGGGATGACGACTCGAAGAACATAGAAGATATTGCTCTCCGCTTGCAGGATGTAGGCATTGCTGCACTAACAATTCATGGTCGTACGCGTTGCCAACTATATAAGGGTGAGGCCGATTGGACTTTGATAGGTAAGGTAAAAAATAATCCACTGATAAAAATCCCTATTATCGGTAATGGTGATGTCGATTCGGGCGAGAAGGCTCGCGCGATGTTCGACCGCTATGGCGTTGATGCTGTGATGATTGGCAGGGCAACATACGGGCGACCTTGGATATTTAGGGAGGTGCGACACTATCTCGATACGGGCGAGGTGCTGCCTCAGCCAAGCGTTGTGGAGCGCGTGGCGATAGCGAAGGAGCACTTGGCAAAGTCTATTGAAGTTAAGGGCGAGCGTGTAGGCGTGTTGGAGATGCGCCGCCACCTGTCCAATTACTTTAAGGGATTGCCAAACTTTAAGGATACGCGAATGAAATTGGTTACAGAAAGTGAGCCTGCGGTGTTGTTTGCAACGATTGACTCTATCGCAGAGCGATGGGGCGACTTCGATACAACAGAGTGCGTTCCGCCCCCACTATCACACGATATATGAGAAGCCGTCTAACAAGGTGATTTCTGAGTTACGCTTCGGTCGTTGAGTTCCTCACATACGCCCAAGTATGCTGCGGACTCAACGCCTCGCAAGCCTTGAAATCCCTCTTGTTATACAACTTCTCGTAAATGGTAAAAAATTAAAAATTAACTACTCACTACTCTCTACTAACTACTCACTAAAAAAAAGGTTATGATTCTTAAATTCAGAATGTTGAGCGATGAGAACGATAATTTCGTTCGCGATTTTGAGGTTGATCCGATGATGAAGTTGTCGGAGTTTCACGACTTTATTATTCGTTCTATCGGTTATGACGATTGTATGGCCTCATTCTTTACGGCTGACGAGGAGTGGCAGCGTTGCCGCGAATTTACGCTTATGGATATGGGCGATACTGGCTACGAGGGTGAAGATGCACCACTGCCAATGGCAAAGACTTCGTTGGCGGAGATTATCGTGGCGGACTATACTCGTCTGATTTATCTCTTCGATATGTTTGCCGAGCGAGCATTCTATATCGAGTTGGTAGGCTCGTCAGAGCCAAATCCGGCACTCGAATACCCGCGTGTAGCATTTGAGAATGCGCCTGTGCCTGACCAATACGATCCCGATGCAGTCGATTCAAATGCAGGCTCTATCTTCGAGGAGATGATGGGCGACTTTGGTAGTTTTGACGGCGATAGTGATGGCGATGACGAGTGGTAGAAAGCGACTTATCGTTATTGTCGGAGCGACCGGCTCAGGTAAGACCGATTTGAGTATTGCAGTTGCCGAGCATTTTGGAGCACCGATTATTTCGACCGACTCGCGCCAATTCTATCGTGGTATGGCGATAGGTACGGCACAACCTTCGCGCGAGCAGATGGCGCGTGTTGAACACCACTTGGTAGATTGCCTCGATGTTAGCGAGGAGTTCAACTGCGGTGCTTACGAGCGTGTGGCGTTGGAGCGACTTGCGGAGTTGTTCGAGAAGCACGATACGGTAGTCGCTGTGGGTGGTTCAGGCTTGTATATCAAGGCGTTGTGCGAGGGTATGGATGATTTGCCCGATGCCGAGCCTGCATTGCGTGAGGAGTTGCTCCGAAGGCTCGAAACGGAGGGGTTGGAGTCGCTTGTCGGGCAGTTGCGAGAGTTAGACGAGGTCTATTATAATGAGGTGGATAGGTGCAATCCGCAACGAGTTTTGCGTGCTGTGGAGGTCTGCCTTACAACGGGACAACCATACTCCTCTCTGCGAAAAGGAGGGGCGAAAAAGCGCGATTTCGAGATTGTGAAGGTCGGTATCGATTATCCACGCGAGGAGTTGTACGACCGTATAAATCGCCGTGTGGATATGATGATGGAGGCAGGCTTGGAGGCGGAAGCGAGAGCGATGCTACCCCACCGCCACCTGAATGCCTTGCAGACGGTAGGTTTTAGCGAGTTGTTCGACTATTTCGATGGCACGATAACTCGTGAAGAGGCTGTGGAGCTGATAAAGCGCAACTCTCGCCGCTATGCCAAACGGCAGATGACTTGGTTTAGGCGCGATAAAGATATTCGCTGGTTTGAAAAACCCTCGTCTGAAGAGGTTATAGAGTATCTAACAAAATAGGCTCGGCAGAACGCCGAGCCTGTTTTGTCGATAGAAGCAACCCCTTTATTTCACAGTGTACTCAATACTCTTTACCTTACCACTCTTATCCTTGTAAGTAATGCGGTACTTACCCTTGAAGCCACGGAACTTTACATTGCCTTCCTTGTCAGCCTTAACGGTTGTATTTGTCTTCCATTCGTGGTTGATAAGTTGGTCGAGAGCCCAATACGCAGGCTTCTCCTTCATATCGCGTGTGAAGATACCCGAAACAGCAGGCTCGCCCTTCAAACCGCAGTCATCCACGGTATTCCACCAAGTGATACCCATCATATTCCTTTGTGAGAACCACAAACGGTAGAGGTTTTGTGCAAGTATTGCCTGAATCATCAAGCCGCGCTCATCTTGTGTTGGTGAAGAGATAGTAATCTCGCTCATGTGGAGAGGCAGACCTGTTTGACTTGCCCAATTGACATAGCGGCGAACTTGTGTAGGGGTTTGGGATTTATGACCATCGGCCATCTTTTGACACTTCTTTGTATCAAAGATATGCATCTGAATACCCATAATGTCGATTTTGCAACCACGCTCCTGCAAACGCTTAACCTGTGTAGTATAGATAGGTCGTCTGCGATAGTCATTGATATTGAGTTTTACTTCGCTTGGGAAGTATTTCTCAGCCCATTTTAGCGCCTTGTAAGGGTAATCGCCACTCATAAGGCCATATTTGCTACTCTTGCAAATAGTTCTATCCTCTGGGAGCTGCTTTCGCTCATAGTCTTGCGCACTCTCATTTACTACATCCCAACTGTCAATACGGCCTTTGTAACGCTCGGCAATCTGCTTGATACGAGCCTCCCAAGCGGCATCTATCGCCTTATGGAAGTCAGGGAAAAACTTTTCACTCTCCTCTACTGGCATCTTTTTCCACTCCTCGGTGGCCTTCTCATTCCTAGTACTATATGTTCCACCCTTCTTTGTATAGAACTTCTTCCAAGCCTCAAACTCGGATGGTGTTAGCAAATCTGGCCACCAACGAGCCATACCATGACCTCTCGAACCCCATACGAGAACATGTCCGTGCATACGAATACCTTTCTTCTCGCAGAACTCCACAATCTGGTCGGTTGAAGGACGGCGCCAGTGGAATTGGCTCTTTGGGTCCGGGCAGTTGTTCCACCACTCCTCGGTGTCGTTTTCTGCTGTCTCAAAACGAGGCTTGCCACGCTCCCACTCTAAGTGTCGCCAATAGAATGGCACGGTTGCCGAGTTGAACAACTCGCCATAGGAACGCTTGTAGCGGTCGTTATACTCCTTTTTGCCAAGCTGGTTGAAGTTGAAGATATGTGCACCGAAATAGAATTCGTGCGAAATCTGCTCCACCTTTACCTTGCGATTGCGGCCAAGGTCTTCAATTTTGAGCTCAGCATCGGCTTTACGATATTTTTCGATGTCGGCATCGATACGAGCCTGCTCCTCCTCGTTCCAAATTTTCCAATAAGCCTCACTCATATAACCCTTCTTATCTTCGGCATACGAGCGTGGAAATGAGAGCTTTGGGCCTGCTATCGCTATAAATCCCATAGCGAGAGCAATTGCTGCTAAAAATGTTCTTTTCATACTGTTAAAATTTAGGTTCAACAAATGTGTTTATCTCTTCAATTCATAGATGGTTTCTTGCTTCTTGCCCTTTTTGTCGGTCCAAGTAATGCGGTAAACGCCCTTGAAACCGCGGAATTTAACCTTGCCATTTTCGTCAGCCTTAACTGTGGTGTTGGTCTTCCACTCGTGGTTGATAAGTTGGTCGAGAGCCCAATACGCAGGCTTCTCCTTCATATCGCGTGTGAATATACCCGATACAGCCGGTTCGCCTTTAACGCCACAACCATCTACGGTATTCCACCAGGTGATACCAATCATCTTCTCCTGCGAGAACCATAAACGATAGAGCTGTTGCGCAATAATCGCCTGAATCATCAAACCACGCTCGTCCTGCGAAGGTGCAGTGATTGTAATCTCGCTCAAATGGAGAGGGAGACCTGTCTGACTTGCCCAACCAACATACTCGCGTACCTGCGATGGAGTTTGAACCTTCCAACCATCAGCAATACCTTGGCAGAGTGCCAAATCGAATAGGTGCATCTGTAATCCCATAACATCGATTTTGCAACCACGCTCCATAAGACGATTTGTTTGCGCTGTGTAGCAAGGACGCTTAAAGTAGTCATTGATATTGAGCTGAACCTCCTTAGGGAAATATTTTTCTGCCCATTTCAATGCCTTGTAAGGATAGTCGCCATTCATAACACCATATCGACTTTTTGCAACGGTGTGATTTTCCGGAATAAGATTTCCATAGTCGTCCTCTGCACTCTCATTGACAACATCGTAACTATGAAGGCGTCCCTTATAGTGCTCGGCAATCTGCTTAACACGGTTTTCGAGTGCGATATCCAAGTTTCTGGTAAAGGTCGAAAATGCTGTTGCACACTCATCAAACGACATATATGTCCACTCTTTCGACTGCTTATCCTTGCTTTTCCAACGATTCGGTTCATTAGGGAAGTATCGCAAGAATGATGCATCTTCCTCTTTTGACATCAGGTTGTGCCACCAACTTGGAATACCATATTTACGATGTCCCCAAACTAATACATGACCATGCATGCGAAGACCTTTGCTCTCGCAGAACTCCACAATCTGGTCGGTCGAAGGGCGGCGCCAATGCAACTGCGCTTGTGGGTCTTTGCAGTTGTTCCAAAACTCCTCTGTGTCGCACTCCTCTGTTGCAAAGCGAGGTTTGCCCTGCTCCAACTCAAACTCCCTCCAATAGAAAGGTACCGTAGCACGATTAAACAACTCTCCGTAACTACGCTTGTAGCGGTCGTTATACTCCTTTTTACCTAATTGGTTGAAGTTGAAGATGTGCGCACCAAAGATAAACTCGTGCGAAATCTGCTCGATCTTCACATCGCGCTTGCGACCAAGGTTTTCGAGCACCAACTCGCCATCCGCCTTGCGATACTTTTCGATGTCGGCATCGATGCGAGCCTGCTCCTCGGCGTTCCATATCTTCCAATACGCCTCGCTCATATAGCCCTTCGTATCCTCAGCTTGCGAGCGTGGAAATGTCGGAACTTGTGCTTGTGCAGTTACGCCAATCACAAGCGTAATAACTGCTAATAAAAAACTCCTTTTCATGCTCTATTTTAGGTTGTAAGTAATTGCTTATTTCTTCAATTCGTAGGTAGCTTCGCGCTTCTCTCCTTTGCTGTCGGTCCAAGTGATGCGATACTTACCTGTAAAGCCACGCCATGCGATATTGCCCTCACTGTCAGGAGTAAGGGTTTCGTTTGTACGCCACTCCTTGTGGATGAGGTTGTAGAGTGCGTGATATGCCAACTTCGGCTTCATATCGCGTGTGAACAATCCCGAAATAGTAGGCTCGCCCTTGTATCCGCAATCATCAACCAAGTTCCACCAAGTAATAGCTGTCATATTCGGGTAACTGAACCACAAACGGTAGAGGTTTACGGCAACAATGGACTGAATCATCTCGCCACGATAGTCGGAGTTCGGCGAGGTGATAGTAATCTCGCTCATACACATTGGCAGATTGTTCTCGGCAAGTTTATCCAGCACATAGTATGCTCGCTGCGGGCTCCAAATATCTTTGCCTTGCGCTATGAGTTCGGCATTACGATACTTGCGCATAAGGTGTAATTGAATACCTATCATATCGATTTTTGCACCACGCTCCAAGAGAGTCTTGATCTCATCGCTGTAAATATCGGCATTTTCGTACTTCGAGTCCGATTGAGTCTCGTTGATGTTGAGCAGAGCATTGCCATTATTCAACTTTTCGGCAAGGTCGAATGAACGATATACATAATCGCCCGGCATCAAGCCGTAACGATAAGCCTTGCATAGTTTTGAACCCGGAATTAAGGTCTTTTCGCGGTGGTCCGTGTAACTCTCGTTTACAACATCCCAACTATCCACACGGCCGTCATACTGCTTCATAATCTCCTCCAAGTTGCCGAATACTCGTTTGTTAAGCAATTTCGTGTATTCGGGAACGATAGCGGCAATCTCATCGCCCGACATACGCTCATAAGCGGGGTGATTCTTCTCTTTGCCATCTCTGTTAAGGCGGAATTTATCGAGCGTGTCGAGCACAGCCAACTCATGTGCAGGAACGCCATCGCGCAGCCAGTCGGGCGATTGAATAGACATGTGCCCCCAAACGAGCGGGTGTCCGTGAACCGTTACATCGTGCTCCTCGCACCACTTAATTACAGGCTCGGTAGGAGGGCGACGCCAGTGTGGCTGCATGTGTGGCTCATCGCAATTGTTCCACCACTCTTCGCTATCCCTCTCCTCGGCAAGGAAACGCTTTTTGCCCTGCTCTAATTCTAACTCTTTCCAATAGAATGCTACTGTGGCGCGGTTGAAGAGCGTACCGAAGAGGTTTTTGTAGATGTCGTTGTACTCCTTCTTACCTAATTGGTCCCAGTTAAACGAACTTGCTCCGAAGCCGAAGTCCGATGATATCTGCTCGACAGTAACCTTTGTGTCGGGAGCGATATCTCCAACTGCAAATTGAGCATCGGCCTTACGATTCTTCTCGATGTCTGCATCAATGCGGGCCTGTGCCTCAGGGGTCCAATAAGACCAATACTTGTCGGACATAATCTTCTCTGTATCCTCAGCAGCTGTGCGGGGAAATTTGAACTCTTTCTCCTGCTGGCATGCAGTCAAGCTTGCCAATAGCAGAATTGTACTCAGAATGTACTTCATAATATGAATTGTTTTGTGTTTTATAGAATTTCTTAACTACAAAGTTAAGAATTTTATTTGTATAATGATATAATCATTGTGGAATATAGTCAAATTTTAGTACTTTCCATTCTCAAACGCCTTTGCCACACCGCCCCCGACTGACTGATTTTCGCGGCGATTACAAAACAAAAAAAACATCACCTTCTCATGGGAATCGAACGGTCGCCGCAGGTTTGCGCAGAGCAAGCAAACGGAAAACGGAGAACGGAAAGCGGAAAACTAAAAAATTCATACTCCCAACAATCACTACTAGGAATCGAACGGTCGCCGCAGTTGAGAGGCGACAGAAGCGAGATTGTTGCAATCGTAGATTGTCGTGGTTGTGAAATGATGTGTGAAAACTTGTTTTCAGACACAATCTTTTCGCAAATACGAGTATCTGCACAAGCAGACAACAATCGAGTAAAGATAAGTCGCCCGAAACGCCACCGACTGACCGAGTCACGCGAACGAGTACGAAAAAAAGAGTCCGCTAT
>JAZSOV010000137.1:0-4236 GCA_045537095.1 Alistipes sp. | reverse complement strand
TTTGCAAAGATATAAAAAAAGTTCTACTTTTGCACCTCGGGTAAGTCTTATACGACCAGCTCCTGCAGAACTCCCCCAGGCAAGGAATTGAGCAAGGGTATGCGGTTGTAGCGGTGCGATATAAGTAGCTTACCCTTTTTTATTTGCCTGAATGGCAATAAAAAATTGACAATTGACGAATTGACAATTGACAATTACTTTCTACTTCTTGACTATTTTATAAAAAATCGAAATTCTCTCGTCTCTCGTCTTTCATCTCTCGTCTTTTTTTATTATCTTTGCGCGATTATATATTTTATATAAGTAACGATTTAGAGTTATGCAAAAATCTATGACCGGCTTCGGTAAGTCCGAAGTTGTGATAAATGGCAAGACAATTACGGCGGAGATTCGCTCACTCAACTCCAAACAGCTCGACTTGGGTTTGAAAACCCCTGCCGCATATCGAGAACTCGAAAATGACATTCGCTCGCTCGTATCGAAGCGCGTAGTGCGTGGTAAGGTCGATTTGCTTGTTTCGGTGGTTTCGACCGAGGTGGCAACCGCTTCACGCATAGATAAACCTCTCTTTGCTGCCTACATCAAGCAGATGAATGAGGCGCTGGCGTATGCAGGCGTAGAGGTTGATTACGAGGCAATTATCCCCGTTGTGATGAAGATGCCGAATGTTATTCAGGCAGACACTGCCGATGCCTCCGAGGAGGAGAAAAAGGCTGTTATGGCTGCCGTAGAGGGTGCTATCGATAAGCTCGATGCGTTCCGCAAGCAGGAGGGTGCGATTTTGATTGCCGACCTGTTGCGCCGTGTCGAAACGATTGAGCAGATGCGCAACGAGATTATTCCGTTCGAGGCTGCACGCACCGAGGCTGTGCGCCAGCGTATTCGCGAGGGTATCGAGAAGTTGGGCGTAGAGGTAGATAATAACCGCTTGGAGCAGGAGATGATTTTCTATATCGAGAAGCTCGATATCACCGAGGAGAAGGTACGCCTTGAAAACCACTGCAAATACTTCCGCGAGGTGGCAAACAACGAGGAGCAGGCGGGCCGCAAGCTTGGCTTTATTGCGCAGGAGATGGGGCGTGAAATCAACACCACCGGCTCAAAGGCCAACCAACACGATATTCAGAAGTTGGTGGTCAAGATGAAAGACGAACTCGAAAAGATCAAGGAACAAGTGCTTAATATTTTGTAATGCCATGACAGGTAAACTAATTATATTTTCAGCGCCGAGTGGTTCGGGCAAGACGACAATTGTGCGAGAGCTGTTGAAACACTATCCGCAGTTCGAGTTCTCGATTTCGGCAACATCGCGTGCGCCACGAGGTGTGGAGCAGAATGGGGTAGACTACTATTTCCTCTCACAGGAGGAGTTCGCAGCCAAAGTTGCATCGGACAGCTTTGTCGAGTGGGAGGAGGTCTATGCAGGCACCTGCTACGGAACGCTCAAAAGCGAGATGGAGCGCATCTGGTCGAAGGGTAATGTTATCATTTTCGATGTCGATGTGATGGGTGGTATCAACCTCAAACGTATCTTCGGCGATAAGGCTTGCTCTATATTTATTATGCCACCTTCAATCGCTGAATTGCAGAAGCGATTGGAAGGTCGTGGCACCGATGCCGCAGAGGTTATTGCCAAGCGAGTAGCAAAGGCGGAGTTCGAGATTTCGAAGGCTCCCGAGTTTGACTACAAGGTGGTAAATGATGTTCTCGCCACTGCCGTAGCCGATACCCGTGCAATTATCGACGCATTCCTCGCAAAGTAATTTTGCATTCTGCATTTTGAATTTTGCATTTATGAAGCGTGTAGCGTTGTATTTCGGCTCGTTTAACCCCATTCACAAGGGGCATATCGCCCTCGCAGAGTGGGTGGTGGAGCAGAGCTTGTGCGATGAGCTGATATTTATCGTATCGCCCCAAAACCCATTCAAAGAGCAGGAGGGGCTCGCTCCCGAGTTCTCTCGCTACGAGATGTGCGAGTTGGCCTGCAAGGCTTCACGCTATCCGGAGCAGATAAAGGTCTCGGCGGTGGAGTTTGTGTTGGAGAAACCATCGTACACGATAAATACGCTGCGCTATCTGCGTGAGAATTTCGGCTCGGAGATGAAATTTTCAATATTGATGGGTGCGGACAATATCGAAAATTTCGACAAGTGGCGCGAGTACGAGGAGATTTTGCGCAACTATCCGCTGTTGGTCTATCCGCGTGAGGGCTACTCGGTGGAGAAGTTTGCCGACAAGATAACATTTTTGAGCAATGCACCCTTGTTTGACTTTGCGGCTACCGATATTCGCAAGATGATTGCCGAGGGCGTGGATTTCAGAGATAAGTTGAGCGCAGAGGTCGCTCACTACATAATACAGAATAATTTGTATAAATAATATGGAAAAACTAAAAATAGCACTTTTGGCAGGTGGAGATTCGTCTGAGCGCGAGATTGCGCTAAATAGCGCACATCAGATTAGCGAGGCTCTCGATGCAGAGAAGTACGATGTTAAGGTCATCGACCTGCACCACCGCAGTTGGGCTTATACTGCACCAAATGGCAAGAGATACGAGGTTGATAAGAACGACTTTTCGCTAACCGTGGAGGGGGAGCGCACCGAGTTTGAGTATGCGCTGATTATTATCCACGGCACACCGGGTGAGGACGGCAAGTTGCAGGGATACCTTGATATGATGGGTATTCCATACTCGTCGTGTTCGCAGGTCAGCTCAACCATCACCTTCGACAAGGTTTCGACCAAGCGTGCAGTTGCCGAGCGAGGAATAAATGTCGCACGAGAGGTCTTTCTGCATCGTGGCGAGCCGTACTCGGCAGAGGCTATTGCCGAGGAGTTGGGGTTGCCGCTCTTTGTGAAGCCTAACGCCAGCGGTTCAAGTTTTGGCGTAACTCGCGTTACCGAGGTAGAGCATATTGAGGAGGCTGTGGCTCTGGCATTTACCGAGAGCGATGAGGTCTTGATCGAGGAGTGCATCACAGGTCGCGAGTTTGGTTGTGGCGTGTTGATTACCAAAAATAAAACGCTCGTTTTGCCGATTACGGAGATTGTATCGAAGAAGGCATTTTTCGACTACGAGGCTAAATATACCGAGGGTATGAGTGATGAGATTACCCCTGCGCCAATCTCGGAGGAGTGGAGCGATATGATTGCCGATGCGGCGGTCGAGGCGTACAAGGCGTGTCGTTGTCGTGGCATTGTCCGCATCGACTTTATCGTTACCGAGGAGGGCAAGGCGTACCTTATCGAGGTGAACTCTATCCCCGGAATGTCGAGTGGCAGCATTGTTCCAAAGCAGGCCCGCACCGCAGGCATTTCGCTCGGAGAGTTGTATGATTTGGTAATAGAAGATACAATGACATATAATTTGTAAACAACAATAAAAAATTAAACTTATGTTAGAAAAACTCAAACAGGAGGTATTAGAGGCTAACCTCGACCTCGTAAAAAACAAACTTGTAATTCTCACATGGGGAAATGTTTCAGCTATTGACCGCGAGAGCGAGCTTGTAGTAATAAAGCCGAGTGGCGTAGGTTACGACGATATGAAAGCAGAGGATATGGTAGTTGTAGACTTGGACGGAAATATCGTAGAGGGCGATTTGCGTCCATCGTCAGATACTCCTACCCATCTCGCAATCTATCGCCACTTCCCTGAGGTTGGTGGAGTAGTGCACACCCACTCAACCTATGCAACTGCTTGGTCGCAGGCCGGAATGGCTATTCCTAACATTGGCACTACCCACGCCGACACATTCTATTGCGATATTCCTTGCACCGATGAGATGAGCAAAGAGCAAATTACCGAGCGTTATGAGGCAGCAACAGGCGATGTTATAGCCGAGACATTCAAGGGTATGAACCCTATGCATACACCTGCGGTACTCGTAAAACATCACGGACCTTTCACATGGGGCAAGAGTGCTGCAAATGCGGTTTACAATGCCGTAGTGTTGGAGGAGGTTGCGCGAATGGCGTCAATTACCGTAGCTCTCAACCCGAAAGTAGAGATGAATCCGGACCTCGTGGAGAAGCACTACGAGCGTAAACATGGAGCAAACGCATATTACGGACAAAAGAAATAGATTAAAATTCAAACAGATATAATATGACAAAGGTAGAGAGTGCGCTTCAACGCACAACAGACACAAAGGATTTGATAATAGGCAATGGAGTAGTCTCGCGTACAGCCGAGATGTTTGCTAAATTGTTTCCACATCAGACGGCAATTATCGT